>NZ_JBFBBD010000003.1:0-233734 GCF_040689515.1 Streptomyces sp. NPDC051173 | reverse complement strand
CCGGAACGATGCTGCGGCGCCCCGCGCCGCAGAGTTCAGGATCGGATTCCCTCCCCGCCTGAAGGCGGGGATTCCCTCCGAAGAACAGGGATGGACAACCGCGCCCGTGCGCAGGGCGGTCCCGGCTGGGCGGCCCCCGCGATCCTCGGCGCCGAGGGGATGGGCCGCGTCACCGCCCTCGGCGAAGGGGTCCGGGAGCTGGCCGTGGGCGACCGGGTGGCCTGGTTCTACCACCCGGGCAGCTACGCCGAGTCGCTCGCCGTACCGGCGGACTCGCTGGTCAAGGTGCCCGACGGCATCAGCGACGAGACGGCCGCCGCCGTGATGCTGCAGGGCCTGACCGCCGGCCACCTGAGCACCGAGACCTATCCGGTCGGCCCGGGCGACACCGCCGTGGTGCACGCGGCGGCGGGCGGGGTCGGCCTGCTGCTCACGCAGATGATCAAGGCGCGCGGCGGCCACGTGATCGGCCTGGTCTCCCGCGAGGAGAAGGCTCCCGTCGCGAAGGAGGCGGGCGCCGACCACGTGCTGGTCCACTCCGGCGGCGGCTTCGAGGAGCGGATCAGGGAGCTGACCGGCGGCCGAGGGGCCGACGTCGTCTACGACGGCGGTGGCGCCGGGACGTTCCGCTCCTCCCAGCTGGCCCTGCGCCCGCACGGGGTGCACGCCTACTACGGCCCCTTCATGGGCGTCCCCACCCTGCGGCCCACCAACCTGCCCAACAGCATCCTGCTGACCTACCCCGTGGTGCACCACCACGTCCCCACCCGCGAAGCCTTGCTGCGAAGGACCGGCGAGGTGTTCGACCTCGTCCTGGACGGGCGGCTCGCACCCCGCGTCACCGGCCGCTACGCCCTCGCGGACGCGGCCCGGGCCCACGCGGACATCGAGTCGCGCCGGACCACCGGCAAACTGCTGCTCCTGCCCTGACCTGACCGGGCCGGATCCGCTCCGGATCCGGCGACGTGATGCGGAATACATCGAGCAGGGGGAAGGCCGGTGGAGGCGCGCCCTTCCCGCCTGCCGAGCCCGGCCCGGAGCGCCGGCGGGCGCCCTGTGACAGACACCCCCTGAGGAGCCCGAACGGCGTGGGGTTAGCATATGAGCGCCGCCTAGCTCGAAAGATAAAACTGTGACTGTCAATGACGACTCGTTCACTAATTGGAAGAACCGCGAGGAGATCGCGGAGTCGATGATCCCGATCATCGGGAAGCTTCACCGGGAGCGGGACGTCACGGTCCTGCTGCACAGCCGCTCCCTGGTGAACAAGTCGGTGGTCAGCATTCTGAAGACCCACCGGTTCGCCCGGCAGATCGCCGGTGAGGAGCTCTCGGTCACCGAGACGCTGCCCTTCCTGCAGGCCCTCACCACCCTCGATCTCGGCCCTTCCCAGATCGACATCGGCATGCTCGCCGCGACCTACAAGGCCGACGACCGGGGTCTGTCGGTGGAGGAATTCACCGCGGGCGCCGTCGTCGGCGCCACCGGCGCCAACAAGATCGAGCGCTGCGCGCCGCGTGACGTCGTCCTCTACGGCTTCGGCCGGATCGGCCGGCTCGTCGCCCGCCTGCTCATCGAGAAGGCGGGCTCCGGGAACGGCCTGCGACTGCGCGCGATCGTCGTCCGCCAGGGCGGTGACCAGGACATCGTCAAGCGCGCCTCACTGCTGCGGCGCGACTCCATCCACGGTCAGTTCCAGGGCACGATCACCGTCGACGAGGCGAACAGCACGATCATCGCCAACGGCAACGAGATCCGGGTGATCTACGCCGGCGACCCGTCGGAGGTCGACTACACGGCGTACGGCATCAAGGACGCCATCCTCATCGACAACACCGGCAAGTGGCGCGACCGCGAGGGCCTCTCGAAGCACCTGCGCCCCGGCATCGAGAAGGTCGTCCTGACCGCGCCGGGCAAGGGCGACGTCCCCAACATCGTGCACGGCGTCAACCACGACACGATCAAGCCGGACGAGCAGATCCTGTCCTGCGCCTCCTGCACCACCAACGCGATCGTCCCGCCGCTGAAGGCGATGGCGGACGAGTACGGCGTCCTGCGCGGCCACGTGGAGACCGTCCACTCGTTCACCAACGACCAGAACCTGCTGGACAATTACCACAAGGCGGACCGTCGCGGCCGCTCGGCGCCGCTCAACATGGTCATCACCGAGACCGGCGCCGCCTCCGCCGTCGCCAAGGCGCTGCCCGATCTGAAGGCGCCGATCACCGGCAGCTCGATCCGCGTCCCGGTGCCGGACGTCTCCATCGCGATCCTCAGCCTGCGGCTCGGGCGCGAGACCACCCGCGACGAGGTCCTCGACCACCTCCGCGACGTGTCGCTGACCTCGCCGCTCAGGCGCCAGATCGACTTCACCACCGCCCCCGACGCGGTGTCGAGCGACTTCATGGGCTCGCGCCACGCCTCGATCGTCGACGCCGGCGCCACCAAGGTGGACGGCGACAACGCGATCCTCTACCTCTGGTACGACAACGAGTTCGGCTACTCCTGCCAGGTCATCCGCGTCGTCCAGCACGTCTCCGGGGTGGAGTACCCGACCTACCCGGTTCCGGCGGCCTGATCACACGCGTCGTCCCCGGTCACCTGATCCACCGGTGACCGGG
This sequence comes from Streptomyces sp. NPDC051173, assembly GCF_040689515.1. Lineage (NCBI taxonomy): Bacteria > Bacillati > Actinomycetota > Actinomycetes > Kitasatosporales > Streptomycetaceae > Streptomyces > Streptomyces sp. NPDC051173. Next base: position 231,113 of record NZ_JBFBBD010000003.1, on the reverse strand, counting down.
GACGACGCGGTTTCTACCGGCCGTCCCCCGTCAGGGACTTGCGTGCATTCTCGATGTCCGCGTCGAGACCGGCCTTGTCCGGCACCGGCGGCAGCATGCCGGGGTCACGGAGCCGCTGGATCAGCTTGTCGAGGTAGAGCTGTCGTTCCTCGCGGGACTGGCTCGGTCCGTGCAGTGCCGCTTGCCACGATTCCTCGGTCCAGCGGCCGATATTGACCTCCTGCTTGATGAACTCCTCGTTGTACTGCTTCGCACGCTCCACGAGCGCGTCCCGGATCGCGGCGTCGAACTGCTCGCGCAGTTTCCGGGGCAGATCCTTGATCTGTTCGCGGGCCTTGCGCTCGGTGCTCCACTTGAGGAGCTTCTTGGCCTCGGCGGAGGCGCCGCCCTTGTCGATGTCGGCCATCTTCTCGGCGGCGTTGTGCAGGATCACCGCCTTTTCGGCCTCAAGCTGCTGGCCCTCCATTTCGGTGGCCGACTTCACCAGCTTCCGGAGGCCGTCGGCGCGGAAGTCGTCGAGGGTCTTCTTCCACGCTTCGTCACGGGCCTGCTGGAACACCGTGATCGAGGGGATCTGCGCCTCCTTCCACTTGTCGGTGAAATAGCGGGCGCCATGGAGGGTGAGCCCGGCGGGCCACAGCGGGCTGACCAGCAGCGCGTCGGCCCCGAAGCAGGCCGTGGTGTCGTCGGCGTCGAAGCGTCCGTGGTCGGCGGCGGCCCCCGCCTGCGTGCCGCACCCCACAAAGGGGACGATCGCGGTGATCGCGGCCGCCTTGTCCAGGCTCGTGGTGTCGTCGGCGAAGGCGTCGTGCACACCCTTCGCCCACAGCACACCGCCCGCGACCAGCAGTGCGCCCTTGGCCGTGCTGCCCGCCGACTTCAGGTTCGCCCGCAGCGTGGCCTTCGCCTCGGGTGACAGCTTGCTGTAGCCGCGGATCCGGGAATGGATCTCGGAGGGCGACAGCCTCCTTCCGTCGGGCGCGACCACCTTCAGCCCGTATTTGCCCGCGAGCTCACCGAAGACCTGCTCGACCTGTTTGGCCTCCACGCTCTCCAGCGCTTCTCCGGACGGCTTTCCCGTCGTCCCCTCCTCGGCGGGCCCGGTCTGCGTCTCGCCCTTCTCGCACACGCTCACCGAACGCTTGGCCCGGCCCGACGTGCCGCCGGTGGAGCAGACGCCGTTGCCGTCGGGCCAGCCCTTGCCCGCGAGCCATTGGCTCATACCGGGGTGTGCGGGGTCGTCGACGCCCACGATGAACATGTATTTCCTGGGGATGTCGCCCTTGTGGGCCCAGGCGCCATTGGTGGACTCCCCACCGAGCGGACCGCCTCCGTGGTCGCCCTTGAGCGTGCCGCTGAAGATGCGTCCGTCCTTCTTCAGGGCGTCCCACCGGATCTTGACCCGGATGGCGTCCCCGTTCTTCTCGATGGCATTGCTGCCTTCGATGCCCTTCTTGGAGGAGTCCCACATGAAGACGTGCTCGTGATGGCCGTTCTTCGCATATCCCGAGCCCGCTCTCCTCAGCTCGGCTTCCACGTCCTTCCCCTCGGCGGTCCAGCGGCTCTTCGCGGTCTGCAAGCCGTTCCTGTCCAGAGACCGGCGCAGTTCGTCGAGGTCGGCTTCGCCCCGGGGGCGTTTGTCGACGACTATGTGCGTGTATTCGTCGGCGTGGCTCTGCGAAGTCGCGGCACCGCCATCGGAGTTGACGGGTGGGGCGGCCTGGGCGACCGCCGTGCCGGTGACGGCGAACACCATCGCGGAGAGCACCGCTGTCGTCGTGACGCGCCGCACGGAATGCCGGGGTCTGGGGTTGTTCATCTTCACCTCTGCATGTGTCGTTCTGAGATCGCGCGAGCGCAAGGGAAAGGGAGGCCTCGCTCTGCGAGCGGGCCGGCGTCCGGCATTCCCTACGCTTTCGCTCTCCGGCGCCGGGCACCATCGGCCGCGTGGCCATAAGGGTCATCCCGTGGGAGGAGCGCTCACCCGCCCTTGGACGGGGTCCGCGCCGACGGGCACGGCGGCGATGAGCTCTACGAGGTGGCGCGGACCGGCAGGGTTTTTCCCTTGCGCGCGGCCGGGACGCGGATCCGCTGCGCGTGCTGGTCCACACGCATCTCGTAGTCGCGCCACCGACGCGCGTCGATGCCGTCGGGCCAGCCGAGTTCGCGGTGCGGCCGAGGGGCGCGCTGGCCGCGCAGGCGCATGAACTCCACGGTGGCCACCGGGCGTCCGACGGCAGCACCGCTCCCCGTACCGGTCAGCCGCATGGTGAAGTCCCAGCCGAAGGGGCTGTCGAGCGGAGCGATGAGCACCCCGCCGGGGCGCAGCTGCCGCAGCCAGGCCGGGGGGACGCGGCGGACCGAGGCGGTGGAGAGGATCCGGTCGTACGGTGCCCCCGGCGCGTATCCCCGCTCGCCGTCCCCGGTCACCGCGTGCGCGCGTACGCCCAGGGCGTCGAGCCGCCGCCGGGCGCGGTCCGCGATCTGCGGGTCGACTTCGAGGGTGGTCACGGTGTCCGGGCCGGTGCGGTGGGCCAGGAGGGCGGTAGTGTAGCCGGTGCCGGTGCCGATCTCCAGCACCCTGTCCCCCGGGGCGGGGGCGAGGTGGCGCAGCAGCTCGATCACGACGGTGACGCAGGAGATGCTGGAGGTGAACACTCCGGAGGCGGGCCCGTCAGGCGGGACGGCCCCGTCGTCGAGCTGGGTGATCAGCGGGGTGCGCAGCAGGTAGGTCGCCTTCAGCCAGCGGGCCGGCGTCGCGCGCCGGTCGATCAGTTCGTACAGACCGTGCTCGCCCTGCCGGGGCCACCAGACCCGCTCCGGCACGAAGTGCTCCCGCGGCACCGCCAGGAATGCTCCGCGCAGCCAGTCCAGGCCACCGAAATAGCCGCGCGGACTGGCCTCCATCTCCCTGAGGCACCTGGCCCGCAGGCTTTCGGCATCCATGCTGGCCCGCTAGTCGTCATCGTCGGGGAGTGGCTCCTCGTCGGGCATCGGATTACCGGGATCTCCCGGGCTGGAGTACGGGCCCCCGACCTCACCGTCTCCCGACTGCCGGTCCTGACCGCCCATCAGGTCCTCCCACTTGCGCGCACGGCTGCTTCCGCCACCACCGTAGGGGCCCGCCGGCCCCACCGCGCACTTTCGGCCGGATCCACCCCCACCGGCCGGGGCTCGCCTGTCCGAGCCCGACTTCCGGGAGGAGAGCCGCCGATGTCCCTATACGATCTTGGTCTCACATACATCACCTGACCGGCACTCCTCACAAGTCGCCGGGGAACAGAGGTATTTCCTTCATGGCAAGAATCAGGCTCGCGCGCTCGGTGACCACGCTCGCGGCCGCCGTGGCGCTGGTGGCCGGGGGTGCGGCGGGTGCGCATGCCGAGCAGGGGACGTCCGCGCCCGACATCGCCGGGGTGCGGGCCGGGCTGCAAGGCGTCGTGAACTCGGGGGCGCCGGGCGCGTTCGCCGTGATCCGGGATCATGGCAACCCCGAGCTGGACCGGTCCCTGGCCGTCGGCAAGGCCGACCTGGACGGCACGCCCATGAACGCCGGCTGGCGGTTCCGGGTGGGCAGCAACACCAAGATGTTCACCTCGGTCCTCGTCATGCGGCTCGCCGAACAGGGCCGCATCGACCTGGACAAGCCCCTGCGTGACTACCTGCCCGGGGGAACGCTCCCCGAGAGCTGGCAGATCACCGGGCGCCAGGTGATGGAACACCGCGCCGGGGTGTACGACCACACCAACGACCTCCTCGAACAGCGGGGTGAGGAGACCACCGCCGCCTTCGAGGCACGCATCCGCAACAGTGTCTACGACCCCAGAGACCTCGTGGCCATGTCGGTGAAGCACGGCCTGCAGTACACCCCGGGGGCCGCGTACGCGTACTCCAACACCGATTTCGTGCTGATGGGTCTGGCCGCCGAGCACCTCACCGGCCGCCCCTACGCCGACCTGTTGCGCGAGCAGATCTTCGAGCCGCTGAAGCTGCGCCAGACCTCTTTCACCGTGCCGGAGAAGGGCATAGCCGGCCCGCACGTCACCGGCTACCTCACCAACGACGACCGTGGCAAGCCGCTGCTGGACTCGACCGAGCAGACCGCCTCCTGGATCTGGAGCGCGGGCGGCGTCGTCTCCTCCGCCCGTGACCTCGACCGCTTCCTGACCGCTCTGATGGCGGGGAGCTCCGGCGGGCTGGTCTCCGACGACTCGCTGCGGCAGATGACCAGTGTGCTCCCCACGGGGACGGCGAAGGTCGGCTACGGGCTGGGCGTCCGGGAGTTCGCCCTCTCCTGCGGCAAGGTGCTCGGCCACGGCGGAATCGTCCAGGGCTACCAGACCCAGTCGTTCTCCACTCCGGACGGCAAGCGCACGGTCATCCTCTTCGCCAACGCGTCCAACAACGGCGCCGTCACGCAGGGGCTGACGAACACGCTCGAGCCCGCGTTCTGCGGCAAGGCCCCCGCAGCCTCCCCCGCACCGCGCTCGCCCCTCACCGGGAACGCGCACGGCGACCGCTGGGTCCCCGCCGTGGAGGACTCCCGCGTCTGACGGCCCGTGAGCGCCGGGAATCGCGCCCATCGTATGTGACCAGCGCCTCCGTTGACCTCAACCATGCTTCAGGTAGGAGGCTGAGGGCATGAAGAACGACACCACCACTCCTCGCGACTCCCTCCCCTCGGCCCTCGGGTTCTCCGACGCCACGCTCGACGACCTGGCCCGGCGGATCGCCGGGTCGGCGACCGTGGTCGGCATGGGGGAGTCCACTCGCTTCGCCCGCGAGACGTTCGGCGTGCGGGACCGGCTCACCCGCCGACTCGTCGAGCAGTACGGGTTCCGGGCGCTGGCCGTACAGGACAGTGCCGACGCCGCGGCCGCCCTCGACACCTACGTACGCGGTGGCGAGGGTTCGGCCGGGTCCGCGCTCGACGGCGCGTGGCGCCCCTGGCGCACCGCCGAGACGGCCGCGGCACTGGAGTGGATCCGGGCGTTCAACGAGGAGCACCCGGACGACCCGGTACGGATCTTCGGTGTGAAGCCGGCGCAGGCCCGGCCGGCCGATTACGACGCCGTCCTGGAGCATGTGCGCGAGTGGGCCCCGGAACGGCTGGCGGAGGTGGCGTCCCACCTGGAGCCGATCCGGACCGCTCACCGCGTGGACGAGCACGTACAGCGCGCCAAGGGAACGCACCCGGGGCGGCCGTTCGCCGAGCACGCCCGCGACGCGCTCACGCTGATGCGTTCACTGCCCGGGGCCGCCCAGGACGAGGCCGTCATGGCGCGGATGCGCCTGATCGTGGACTTCCACGAAGGCAGCGTCGCCGGGCGGGGCAGCCTCGCGGGCGACGTGCTGTGGGCGGACACCATCAGCGACGTCCAGCGCCGGACGGGCCTGCGCACGGTCTATTGGGACGGCATCGCTCATACGACGGCGGCCGAGAAGGTCCTGGGCATGGCTCCCGAGGAGGGCCCGCAGGGCAGCGTCGGCACGGTGCTGCGCGAGCGGTACGGCGCGCGGTACGTCTCCGTGGCGATCGGCTTCCACCACGGGGACCTCGGTGTCGCCGTCCTCCCCGAGCCGGCCGGGGATCTGGTCGACGCGAGGCTCGGCGAGGTGGACCTGCCCGCCCACTGGCTGGACCTGCGCGGCGACGCCGCACGCCGCCGATGGGACGGACCGGCGAAGGTCCGTGTCATCAGCGGCGTCTACGACCTGTCCCGCGACGCGGCCGAGCACATGGCCGTCGCCTCCCTCGCCGACGCGTTCGACGTGCTCGTCCACATCCGCCAGGTGTCCCCGGTGCGCCGGCTGCCGTGAGCCGGACACACCACGGGTCATTTCACGGGAACCTCTTGCGGGGGCGGCCCGTAGGAATTGTCACCCGGAGTGCCGGGCAAGGCCCAGAACACGATGAGGACGATGCCGCCGATGATCGGGATCAGGGAGATGAGCAGCCACCAGCCGGTCCGGTTCGTGTCGTGGAGCCGACGGGCACCGACGGCGAGGCTGGGCAGGAGCACGGCGAGGCTGTACAGCACTCCGAGCAGGGGCTTCGTACCGAGCGCGGTGTCGATGACGGCCAACACGATGCTGATCAGAACGCTGATCAGGGTGAACATCCAGAATTCCGTACGGTGCGCCCGACCGGTGAACACCGTGTACTTCTTGAGTACGTCCACGTACCAGTGCACTTGCGCCCCCAAGTACCCCAGTGGACCCCGCCCTTCGTGGGCCGGGCCTCAAGCCGAACGTAAGGGGCCCTCGAAGGGCGGTCAACGTTGTCCAGGGGCGGCCGACGGGCGCCCGGGCCGCGCGTACGGCCTCCGGCGCGCGCAGGACGCGCGGGCTCCCCGCCCGGAGCCCGGCGTGCGGGGCGCGGTCGGCGGACCGTAGCGTTTCCCGTATGAGCAGCTTCACGACGCACCGGAGACGGGTGCTCGACCAGGCCCTGCCCGCCCGGGTCCGGCATACGAACTTGCGCTGCTGCCTGGTGCAGTTCGCGCCCTACGGGTTCCGCGCCACGTACGACCACCTGTGCCACAGCGCGGGTATCCCCCGCCCGCTGGACAAGGATCCGGACTCACTCGTCCGGGCCGTGGAAGAACTGCACGCCGCCCGGCGGCTCTGGCTCGCTCACGTACACGCCTTCGCGGCGCAGCGGCGGCGGGAAAAGTCGGGCGGGCAGCGGGAGTTGCGCCGTGACCAGATGCGGCCGGTACGGCAGCGGGGTTGGCAGGACATCGCCTACTGCCCCGACCCCTCGTTCCGTCCGGAGGGAGAGCTGTCCGCGGTGGTCGGCCGGGTCCTGCGCTCCCCGGGCCGGGCCGCCGCCGGCAGCGGCCTCGTGTGCCGGGTGTGCGGGGGCCGGGACGGCGTCGCCTGGGACGGCTCGCTCTGGGTCCACCGGCTGTGCGCGACGTGCGGTGTCAGCCTTGCCGTCGTGGGTCCCGTGCGCGACGTGGTGTGAAGCGGTTCCCGGTCTCGTCGTCCTCTCGCGCGACCCGCGTCGCTGACGTCCCGGCGGGACAGGGCGGTTGACGTACTCGGGCAGCGTCGGCGGTGTCAGATCCGGCCGGCGCCGATCACGTGCCCGATGAAGTAGACGGCCAGCGCGGCGCCCGAGCCGACGAGGAGCTGGCGTGCGCCGGAGCGCAGGGCCGTCCGCCCGTTGAGGAGCCCGAGAGCCGAGCCGACGACGAACAGGGCGGTGGCGGCCAGGGCGATCGCGGTGACGAGCGCGGCGGTGCCGGAGCCGAAGAGGTAGGGAAGGACGACCACGACCGCGCCGAGGGCGAAGGCGATGAGGCTGGAGAACGCCGCCGACCACGGCGAGCCGAGTTCTTCGGGGTCGAGCCCGAGTTCCTCACGGGCCATGGTGTCCAGGGCGGTGTCGCTGTCCTTCATGATGGTCGTGGCGACACGCTGCGCCTCGTCGGCGTCCAGGCCCTTGGCGCGGTAGATCAGCGCGAGTTCCTCGGCCTCGGCTTCCGGGTCGTCGCGCAACTCCTCGGCTTCCAGGGAGAGCTCGCGTTCGTAGGCTTCCCGCTGGCTGCGCATGGAGATGTACTCGCCGGCGGCCATGGAGAAGGCCCCGGCGAGCAGTCCGGCGACTCCGGCGAACAGGATGGTCGTGCCCGCCGCTCCGGAGCCGGCGAAACCCATGACCAGGGAGCCGTTGGAGACCAGGCCGTCGTTGACGCCGAACACCGCGGCGCGAAGCGCGCCGGACCGGTCGTTGCGGTGCCAGCGCTCGCGCCGGGCGATCGCCCGGCCGCCTTCGGCGGCGTCACCCCGTGTCCCGTCACGCAGCCGGGTGAGCACGCGGGCGTGCGAGCGCTCGTCGGCGGCCATGCCCGGCGCGGCGTCGGGGTCGCCCTCGTAGAGCCCGGCGTCGGAGTGTTCGGCGCGCTCGACGAACGGCAGGACCGCGTCGACGGAGAATCTGCGGGCCAGCCAGGACAACAGCTTGGTGCGCGGTCCGGGGCGGCGGGGCGCGGGGACGTCCGCGCCGAGGGCGGTGAGCTTGTCCGCCCAGTGCGCGGCGTGCCGTTCCTCCACCGCCGCCAGTTCCAGGAAGATCTGCTGCTGTTCGCCGGCGGCACTCGCGGCGAGCCCGCGGTAGAGAGCCGCGCCCTGTCGTTCGGAGGCGAGCAGTTCCCGGTACCGTACGGCTTCCCGCCGGATCACGCGTGCTTCTCGGTCTTGGGTGCCGGGGTCGGGGTCGGGGCGGTGTGCCTCAGCGTCCATGGCGTGGATCTCCTGCCCGGTCACCGGGCGGGTGGGCGCCCGGTGACGACGGTGGTGCGGCCGGGGTGTCCGAGGGATTCGAGGGATTCGAGGCGAGGCAGTGGCGGCAGGTGCCGCGGAAGATGATCTGCGCTTCGTCGACCTCGCCGACGTCGTCGCCGACGGTGAGGCACGGCTTCGCGCCGACGAGGCAGGGCACGTCGCTGACCCGGCCGCACTCCGCGCAGACGAAGTGGTGGTGCCAGGTGTCGGTGAACTCGTAGACCGCCGCCCCCGGGCCGACGTCCGCGCGGAGTACGACACCGGGACCGGCCAGCGCCCGCAGCGCGTTGTAGACGCTGGTCCTGGGCAGCACCACGCCCTGCTCCGCGAGGTGCGCGTGCACCTCCTCGGCCGTGCGGTGGCCGCCCATTGCCCGCAGCGCTTCCGTCACCGCGAGGCGTGGGCGGGTGACCCTCAGCCCGGCCTCTCGCAGCCGCGCCGCGGTGTCCTTGGCGGTATCTGTCATCAACACCCCCCACATTTGGACAATATCCAATTTTACCGCCATAAGCCCTCCGGGCGCATCAGGCCGGGGAATCCTCACCAGCGGCCCGCGCCGCCTCACCGCCGACGCGTCCGTGACCGCCCGGCACGTCGGCTCGTTCACCGGGACATGCCCCTCAAAGCACCCCGCCTGCCCCTCGCACTCCTGCTGTCCGCGCTGCTCCTCACCGGAGGCCAGACAGCCGCCGCTCACGCCGACGCACCGTCCGTCGACAGTTACGTGGCACTCGGCGACTCGTACTCCGCGGGCCTCGGCGCCGGCTCCTACGACCCCGGCAGCGGGGAGTGCAAGCGCAGTTCCGGCTCCTACCCCGCGCTGTGGGCCGCGGCGCACCACGTCCGGCGATTCGCGTTCACGGCTTGTTCCGGGGCGACGGCCAAGGACGTCGCCGCCGGCCAACTGGGGCCGCTCGACAGGCACACCGCCCTCGTCAGCGTCACCGCGGGCGGCAACGACGCGGGGTTCGGCGAGGTGATGGAGACCTGCATGCTCGGCGGCGAGAGCACGTGTCAGGCGCGGATCACCCAGGCGCGTACGTACATCCAGCAGACCCTCCCGCACGACCTGGACGCGGTGTACAGCGCCATCAGGGGCAAGGCCCCCGCCGCCCGCGTCGTCGTTCTCGGCTATCCGCGGCTGTTCACCCTGCACGGCCGCTGCCTGCTCGGCATGAGCGAGACGAAGCGGACCGCCATCGACGAGGCCGCCGACGCGCTGGACGCCGTCATGTCCAAGCGGGCCGCCGGCCATGGCTTCGTGTTCGCGGACGTGAGGCAGCGGTTCACCGGGCACGGAATCTGCTCCGAGGCACCCTGGATCCGTTCCGCGACCTTTCCCGTGAGCGAGTCGTACCACCCGACGGCCGCCGGTCACGCGCAGGGCTACCTTCCCGTGTTCGCCGGAACCGCGCGCGGCTGACGCGCCTGCCCGCACACTGCCCGTCGGGCGGCCGTGTTCGCACCCGCCTCGTACGGCAAGGCGACAGGGAAACCCGCCCCGGCGGAAGGGGACCACGTGACGGACCGGGCCGGGGCTTGCCGGCCCCGGTCAGGCGGCTGTGCCGCGGTGCCTGGGGTGCTACCAGTAGTGCCGCCGACCACCGACCGCGTGCCCGGCGGCGCCCGCGATCCACAGGACCGCGCCTACGAGCAGGACGATGATTCCGATCGTCCACAGAATGGAGATCCCGGTCAGGAGGCCGATGATGAGGAGAATGATCCCAAGGATGAGCATGACGTCCTCCGGCCATTTCGAAACCACTCTCTTCAACTATCTGCCTCGGGCGGCCCCTGCGCCAGCTACGTCCGATCAAGCTCGGCAGCCGGTGAGCGACCCGTCACCACGGGTAGCGGAGGGAGTCAGCCTCGCACCGCAGCGCGATCCGCCGCTTCTCGCTCACTGGCCGTCGACAGCCAGAAGTAGAGCGGAGGCAGGGCCAGTTCGAGGCCCATCAGCACCAGCTGGAACCAGTTCGGGCGGCCGGCCTCGGCCCATGAGGGGAGCCTGCTGAGGCCGCCGAGGAAGAGCAGTCCGGCGAGCGCGCGCACCCCCTTCGACGGGATCGGCGACTGCCGGGCCACCCAGATCCAGGCCAGGCCGTAGCCGAGGAAGATCGCGGCGAAGAACCGCACGAGACTGTCCACGGTCGCGTCGGCCGAGCCCCCGCCCGGCACGGGATCCATGCCGGAAGCGATGTGAGCGACACCGATCGCCACACTGGCGATACCCATGATCCACGAAAGCCATTTGAGCAACCCAGCCATGCCGGATGGCCACCCCCTCGCCTTAGTAGGCAGGTGTCTACTAAGGCGAAGGTAGGGCCGTTGCCGGACACGCGTCAAGTAACCTGGCGGCGTGACGAAACGCCGCAGGCTGGACCCCGACGAGCGCCGTAGTCAGCTGCTGGACGTCGGGGCCCACCTGTTCGCGGCGAAGCCGTACCCCGACGTGCTGATGGAGGACATCGCCGATCGGGCGGGCGTCTCCCGGGCCCTTCTGTACCGCTACTTCCCGAACAAGCGCGTGCTGTTCGCCGCGATCTACCAGCAGGCCGCGGACCGGCTGCTGACCGATACGCGGATCGATCCGGCGGGCCCCCTGCTGGAGCAGTTGTCCGCGGCTCTCGACATCCACTTCGACTACTTCGCCGCGAACCGGCACACGGTGCTCGCGGCGAACAGGGCACTCGTGGGCGACCCGGTGATCCAGGCCATCATCGCCGACGAGCTGGCGGAGTTGAGGCAGCGTCTGCTCGGCGTGATCGTCCTTGAGGGCGGCCGCAAGGACGCGGCATCCGCCGCGCTGACGAGCTGGCTGGTGTTCGTCCGCGCGCTGTGCGTGGAATGGCTGTCGGGCGAGGTGGTCTCCCGCACCGAGTTGCACGCCATGTGTGTCGGTGCTCTTCGCGGTGCGCTGGGCGCGGTCATGGACGTCGACCGGCTCCTCGGCGGCACCGGCGCCCGACGGCCCTGACCCGGCGGGTCCGGGCCGTCACGGATGACGCTCGGCCTGCCCGTGGCGGTCCGGAGCCGGTCGTGGCTTGCGCTTTCCGCTGCGTCAACTTCTACGGTTTTCCATGTGGCCGGAAAGACCGGCCCGGCGATGGGAGGCATGGCACATGGCCTGGTCGATCGCGGATGTGGCCCGGATGTCCGGGGTGACGTCCCGGACACTGCGGCATTACGACGAGATCGGTCTGCTGCCGCCCGCGTGGATCGGAAGCAACGGGCACCGCTACTACGAGGAGGCGGATCTGCTGCGGTTGCAGCAGATCCTGCTGATGCGGGAGCTGGACCTGGGGCTGCGCGAGATCCAGGCGGTTCTGGACAGTCAGGTCGATCAGGTGGCCGTGCTGCGTGAGCATCACCAGCGGTTGCTGCGGGAGCAGGGCCGGCTGGAGACACTGGTCCGCACGGTCGGCCGGACCATCGCCGAACTGGAAGCAGGCGAGGAAGAGAACGGCATGGCGAAGATCAACAGGCCCGAGAACCTTTTCGAGGGCTTCGAGCAGTCCCGCCCCGAGGTGGAGGCCGAGGCGCGGGAGCGGTGGCCGCAGGCGCGGGAGCAGTCCCGCCAGGCGGCCGAGGCGATGACCGCCGAGGACATGGAGCTGTGGCAGCGCGAGGTGACGGCGCAGATGATCCGCTTGGCGGAGTTCATGGTGGCCGGCACGCCGGTCACCGATCCCGCGGTGCAGGCGGAGATGGATGCCCACTACCGGGGCGTGTGCCGCTTCTGGACCCCGGACGCCGCCGCGTACAAGGGGCTGGGGCAGCACTACGTCGACACCCCGGAGTTCCGGGCGAACTACGACAAGATCGCTGACGGGCTGGCCCTCTACCAGCGCGACGCAATGGTCGTCTACGCCGACGCACGGCTGAGCTGACCGGTGCCGCCCACCGCCGGGGAGGCTGCAGACCCCCGGCGACAGGCCGTGACCAGTGGCAGGGCGAACCCCAGCGGTCTCAGGCGAGGGTGATGCCGCTGCGCGGGCGTACAGGGGCGCCGAGCGAGGGATCGACGAGGACCGGGTTCCCGGCCCGGGACCTCGCCAGGGCCTCCGGGTCGAGCCGGGCCGTGGCCAGGCCGGGGTCGGCGGTGCCCGCGTCGACGAGCAGGGTGCCGTCGGGGTTCCAGACCGCGCTGCCGCCGCAGCCGTGGTACGAGCCGCTGGGCCCGCTGTGGTTGGCGAGAAGGACGTAGCCGGCGTTGTCCAGGGCCCGTGCCGGGAAGATCGTCGCACGCTGGTGGGCACCCCCGCCCCGGCCGAACATCGCGCCGACCAGATACGCGTGGCAGCCGTCGAGGGCGGCGGCGCGGGCGTGTTCGGGGTAGCCGGAGTCCCAGCAGATGCCGAGTCCGAGGCGCCAGCCGTCGAGGGTGACCGTGCACCCACGGGCGCCGGGGGTGAAGCCGGCGGCCCGCTCGCCCGGGGTGACGTGCTGCTTGTCGTAGCGGGCGGCGAACCGGCCGTCGCGGCCGAGGACCTGGGCGGATATGTGCAGGTGCCCGGACTCGGGGTCGCGGGTGGGGGCACCGGCCACCACGGCGGTGCGGGTCTCGGCGCACACGGCGGCCAGCGGATCCCATCGGGGGTCCGCGGGGCTCAGGGTGCGGTTCCCGGGGTCGGCCGCTATTCCTGACGGCTCGTAGCCGGTGAGGAAGAGCTCCGGAAGGACCAGCAGGTCGGCTCCCTGGCCGGCGGCCCGGCGGACCAGGTCCGCGGCGGCGGCCACGTTCGCGGGGATGTCCAGTGCGGTGCAGGTCGCCTGGCCGGCCGCCACGGTCAGCGGTGCGGACGGCAGGGCATGAAGATCGTTCATGGAGGGCCAAACTACCTCGGGCGTCGAGCCGCACACCAATGCGCCACAGGCTCCCACCCGGAGGCACAGTGCCCACATATACGGACATCACGGCCCGTGATGCCACGTAGGGGAAGTAGAACCATTGACAACATCCGTCACAGGCGGCTTCACTCCCGTCAACAGCCGGGCGCGGCGTTCCCCACCTTTCCGGTGGACGTCAATTGCCCTGCCCGGACCGCTGATTGGCGTGCCTGAGATGCGAGGGGAGGTAGGACGGATGTCGAGGATTCTCGCTGCTGTGCTCAAGAAGAAGAGCGAGCCGAGCCTGAAGCAGAGCGCTTGGTACATCTGGTACTAGATCCAGTCGGTACGTGCACCGGGCCCGCACTCGGCGAATCGGTTCGCCTTCCGCCTCGCCCCGTGCGGGCCCTCCGCACTCCTCCCCCGGAGCCCGCCCTCATGCCACCCGGAACACAGCAGCCGGCCGCCCGCCGGAGCACCGTTTTCGCCCCACGCCTTCAAGCCCTGTTCGACGATCACCTCGGCAAGGACCTCGTCCGGCTGGAGCCGGACACGATCGGTGTCGCCGGCGCGGAACTGTCGGACCGGATTCTCGCGGCGCGTAGAGCGACGGAGACCGAACGGCCCACGTTCAAGCCCCTGCACGGGCGGTCGATCCCCAAGTCCGAGGCGTCCGCGGGAATCCGGACGATCGGCCAGGACATCCGCGAGGCCCTCACCCGTCCGGTTCCGGAGCGGACGGATCTGTCGGGGCCCTGGCCCGCCACCGGGCACATGTTCCTGCGGGACATGATCCTGCGCGACGACCCGTACCGGCTCCGCGTCCTCATGAGCCGCAAGCTGGAGATCGACCCGAAGCTGACCTGGACGACGATCGTCGTGGGAGCGGCCCTGCCCCGCCGGCCCGCGCCGGGTCCGCATCTGACCCACACCGCGCGCCTCTTCGCCGAAGCGAAGGGCTATCACGACCGCCGGTACGCGATGGGCATCTACCGCCGCCTGGCGGCACCCGTGTGCTTCACCATCTCCACCCTCGTCGCGAACGCCCTGTGGCTCGGCTCCCCCTTCGACGACAGTGTGCCGAACCGCAATATCCTCTACGAGGCCATGCGGCTGCTGCCCCCGTCGTGGAACCTGCTGCGCAACCGCTCACCCGAGTACCCGGCCGTCGACAGCCGGATCGGGCCCGGCGACGACGTCCTGATGCTGCCACTGCTCACCCACCGCGATCCTGCCCTGTGGGACGCTCCGAACGCGTTCCGGCCGGAGCGGTGGGACACGCTCGACCCGGACGACACCCCCGGATACATGCCGTTCGGCCACACGTCGGAACGCTGCTGGGGCCGTCACATGGTCATGCCCCTGGCCGAGTTGCTCCTGGACCACATACGCCGGACCGGCCTGGTCGTCGCCCCCGGGCAGCGCACGGCCGAGGTGCCCCTGCTCGGGCTGCTCGGCGTGAAGGAGATCCACGTGGGCCCGAGGAGCAGGGTGCGTCGTGCGTGAGACCGAGCTCCTTCCCCCGTCGTTCGCCGACCGGGCGCACGCCGTCCACCGCCTGTGGCGCGAGGGCGGGGGCGTTCGCCGCGTCCGCTACCCCGGGCCGGCGCCCGTCGAGGGGTGGGTCGTCACGGGCTACGACGACGCCAGGCGACTGCTGGCCGATCCGAGGCTGTCCAAGCAGGACTCGCTGCGGAAGGCCGGGCAGCACGCCGGGCTCACCGAAGGCCCGGGGGCCGCCCTGTTCACACACATGCTCAACTCCGATCCCCCGGGCCACACCCGCCTGCGCAAGCTCGTCCGGCAGGCATTCACCGCGCACCGGACGGCGGCGCTCCGCCCGCTGGTCGAGGCCCGCGTGACCGCGCTGCTGGACGCCTGGGAGGGCCGCGAAGAGGCGGAGCTGATCAGCGAGTTCGCGCTGCCCCTGGCCATGGCGGTCGTCTTCGATCTGCTCGGTGCCTCCGACACCGACCACGAAGTGCTGCGCGTGCGGGGCAACACGCTCGGTGGGGACGACGGCGACGGCGAGGTGTCGGTGTCCACCGCCGAGAACATGCGCGCCCGCCTCGGCGCGCTGGTCGCCCTCAAGCGCGAGAACCCCGACGACGGGATGCTCTCGGCCCTGGCAGCGGCCCGGAACGGCGACGACGCGCTGAGCGAGGACGAGCTCACCTCGATGGCCTTCCTCCTGGTCGTGGCCGGGCACCAGACGACGGTCAACCTCATCGCCAACGGCGTCCACACCCTCCTCACCCACCCCGGCCAGCTCGACGCCCTGCGCGCCGATCCGTCGCTGATGCCCGGGGCGGTCGAGGAGATCCTGCGCTACGAGTCCCCCTCGGGCCTGGCCTCCGCGCGCTACGCCACCGAGCCCGTCACGGTGGGTGGAGTGACCGTCCCGGCAGGCGACTTCGTCCATGTCTGCCCGCTGGGCGCCAACCGCGACCCGGCCGTGTTCGACGATCCGGACCGGTTCGACATCCGTCGCGGGTCCGCGTCGAAGCACCTCGCCTTCGGGCACGGCATCCACCACTGCCTCGGTGCGCCCCTCGCACGCTTGCAGGCCGAGATCGCGTTCACCGGCCTCCTCGCACGGTTCCCCGGCCTGCGGCTCGCCGAGGGGTACGAGGCGCGGTGGCAGTCCAACCCCAGGCACCGCGGCCTCGTCTCCTTGCCGCTGCGGCTGCGGTGATGCGGGCGCGCCTTCAGGAGGCGGTGACGGGTGCGGCTTCGGGCCGGTTCGCGACCGCGTCACCGTGGCCGGGCCGGAACAGCAACAGCGGGGTCGCCAGAAGCAGGAGACCGGCGATCGCGATCGCGGTGCGGGGGCCGGTGGCGGCGGCCAGCAGGCCCCACAGCGCGGTCATGGCCGCGGTGGTGAGCTTGCTGGTGACCGACCACGCGGACAGGGTGCGGGTGACGCGGTCCTCCGGTGTCGATTCGAGCCGGTAGGTGACGGACACGGGGTTGAACACGGCCGCGCAGGTGATCAGCCCCAGTTCGACGGCCATGACGAGCACGAGTCCGGCGACGCCGGGGCGGATGAAGGCCAGCCCGAGTGACCAGCACGCGCGCAGCGTCCCGGTGGTGAGCATGACCTTGCGCTGCCCGAACCGGGCGACCAGCCCGCCGGCCAGCCGTGACCCGATGAGACCGCCGACGCAGGGCACCGCGAAGGCCAGGGCGTACTGCCACGGCGCGAACCCGAGGCGGCCGAGCATCAGGACGGCGAGCAGCGGCGCGGACGCCATGATCAGGCCGTTGACCAGGATCGTGTTGAGGAACAGCGGGCGCAGCGCCGGGTGGGTCAGGATGTACCGCCATCCTTCGAGCAGGTCGCTCCTGCGGAGCCGCGGGCCCGGGTCGCTCCGTGCGGGCCGCGGTTCCTTCCCACCGATCGCGCGGATTCCCGCTGCCGACAGCAGATAGCTGACGGCATCGGCCGCCACGGTCGTGACCGGGCCGAACAGCCCGATCACGGCGCCGCCGAGCGGCGGTCCGAGCATGGTGGCCGTCCAGGTCGTGGACTCGAACCGGCCGTTCGCGACGAGCAGGTCCTGCGGCCGCACGAGTGCCTTCAGGTGTGCGCCGCTCGCCGCCCTGAAGGTGATGTCGGCCGCCGCAGCGACGACCGACACGACCAGGAGCTGGGCGAAGCTGAGCCGGCCGAGCGCGTACGCGGCGGGGATGCTGGCCAGTGCCGCGAACCGGACCAGGTCCGTCGCGATCATCACCGGCCGCTTGCGGCGGAACTCCACCCACGGGCCGAGCGGCACGGCCACCACCGCCCCCACCGCGAGCCCCGCGGCCGCCAGCGCCGCCACCTCCGTGGTCCCGGCGTGCAGCACGAGGACCGCGATCAGGGGGAACGCGTCGAACGCGAGCCATGTGCCGTACGTGCTGACCGCGTACGCCGCCCACAGCCACCCGAACCGTCGCCCCAGCGACCGTCTGGCTCCCATCCTCAGCACACCTCTCGCCGTGGCACTCGCCCGCCCTCACGTCTGACCAGCGACATCAAACCGAGCGGCGGGCCCGCAGAGCAAACAACCGGGCTCGCGCCGGATCACAACCATCGGTTGTGCATCTACGATGACGGGCGTGAATCTCGATGCCGTGCGTACCTTCGTCGCCGTCGCGGACGCCGGGCAGTTCCAGGAGGCCGCGGCCGGTCTGTCGGTCACCCAGCAGGCCGTCTCCAAGCGCGTCGCCGCGCTCGAGAAGGATCTCGGCGTCCGGCTGTTCACCCGCACCGCGCGGGGAGCCCGGCTCACCATCGACGGGCAGGC
The DNA here is from genome assembly GCF_040689515.1 of Streptomyces sp. NPDC051173. Taxonomy (NCBI): domain Bacteria; kingdom Bacillati; phylum Actinomycetota; class Actinomycetes; order Kitasatosporales; family Streptomycetaceae; genus Streptomyces; species Streptomyces sp. NPDC051173. Next base: position 213,699 of record NZ_JBFBBD010000003.1, on the reverse strand, counting down.
GTTCCTCCCGCACGCCCGGGCTCTGCTGCGGGCCGGGGAACGGGCAGCCGCTTCCGTGCGGCCCGGCAGCCGGGCCCTGCGCGTCGACGTGATCGGCAGGCGGCTCGCGCCGGCGGATCTGCTGCGCGACTTCCACCGCGCCCACCCCGGGACCGAGCTCGACGTCGTGACGCTCTTCGACGCCGACGCGGCGATCGCCGCCGTGCGGTCCGGCACGATCGACGCGTCGTTCCGCGCCGTCACCCTGCCCGCGCGGCGGCTCCCCGACGGCGTCGAGGCCACGCCCGTGCACGACGAGCCCATCCAGCTTCTCACCGGGCCGGCCCACGCGTTGGCCACGGCCCGCGCGGTCGCGCCCGGCCGGCTCGCCGGGCACAGGATCTGGATGCCGGGTCTCGTCGCCGGTACGGAGTGGGCCGCCTTCTACGACGACCTCGCCGCCGCGTTCGGGCTCACCATCGAGGCGACCGGACCGGACTTCGGCACCGAGCCGCTCCTCGACACGATCGCCGGGTCCTCGGTGCTGGCCACCTTCGTCGGCGAACAGACCCGCATGGTCTGGCCTGCCGAACACGACCTGCGGCGCGTCCCGTTGCACGACCCGACGCCGGTCTACCCGCACTCGCTGATCTGGCGCTCCGACAACCCGCACCCCGCGCTCACCACGCTCCGCGACCACCTCCGCTCCGCACGGCCCCGCCACCGCGGCGCCGGGGTGTGGACACCGGAGTGGGCGCGGTAGGGGCGCACGCCCGCCCTCCGAGCGCGGGTTCATCGCCACGGCGCCCTTCGGCCGCCAGGAGCGCCAGGGTTCGCAAGCGGGGCGCGCGGCTGCGCCGATGCGCCCTTTTCTCGTCCTTCGTGAAATCGGCCTGCACATCCGGCCCCTCGGTTCGCTTGGCTGGTCGGTGAGGGGCGTGCGGCCCCGGGCGCCAGAGGGGGCGGCGCTGTCCTCGATGCGAAGGAGTGTGCTGGTGCACGTGTGTGATGCTTGGGCGCCCTGCTGCCGGACGGACGCGTTATGACCGGCCCGCGGCTCGGCCCGCGCCCCCGCCCCGCTCTCCACAAGGACCTCTCGGACGGACTGCCCCCCGACTTCGTCGACTTCTTCTCGTTCCAGCACCAGGCGTATCTGCGGTACGCCCACCTCCAGCTCGGCAGCGAGGCGGACGCCGAGTGGGTCGTGGAGGAGGTCTTCTGCCAACTCGCCCTGGACTGGGGCAAAGTACGGCGGCAGCCGAACCGCGCCGCGTACGCCCTGGCCGCCCTGAAGGAGAAGACCACCAGCCTGCTGGCCGCCAGGAGGCGCACCGCCCCCGCCATGATCGAGACGGCCGCGTTCGCCGCGGTGATGGGCGCGGTACGGGCCCGCATGGAGGTCCTGGAGTCGCGCCTCGGTCTGTACGCGGCCATGACCCGCCTGCCCGACCGGCAGTACGACGTCGTCGTGCTGCGGTATGTGATCGGCTACCCCGTACCGCGGGTCGCCTTGATCATGGGCATCTCGCCCGCCACCGTCCGCTCCCACATCCGCACGGCCAGACGCCACCTCGCACACGACCTGGGGATCACGGGGGCCACGGAGGAAGAGGAGTGAACCCTATGCACCAGGAGCACCGAGGCCACCGGTCGGCTCCCATCACCGACATGCTCGGCCAGGCCCGGATTCCCGGCACCTTCGACGACTACGACGAGCAGGCCGCACTGGCACGGATCGCCGGCCGCATCGTCTGGAACAAGGCCGACACTATGGACCGCCGCGCCCAGAGCATTCGCGAGGACCACGACCGGGGCGCCCTGAAGCACCGGGCCGGCAGCCCGCCGCCCGGCAGACAGACCGCCCTGCACGAGCGCGCCGCGTCCGAACTCGGCTCGCTGTCCGCCCGCGTCATCCACGACCGCGCCGCGGTCGCCTCCATGGCCCTGCTGGTCGACGACCCGGCGATCGAACCGGACGGCGCGCTGGCCTTCGCCTGCCTGCTCTACCTCGCCGACCGTCATGACGGAGCGGCGTTCTGGTGGCGCTTCGCCGCCGGCGCGGGCGCCGCCACGGCCGCGTACTGCCTGTATCTGCACCACCTGCAACGCAGCGAACGAGGTTCCGCCCAGTGGTGGCTGGTCCAGGCCACGGACCTGCACCGGCAGGGCGGCGCCTGGATCCTCGGCGAGCCGCCCGCGCGGACCCCTGGCGACACTCCCCCGTCCCGCTACGGAGTGGTGGAATCCGCCGCCCCCCGGCTCCCCTGGGAGCCCAAGCCCCAGCGCACCCTGACGGCCGCGGCCGAGGAACGGTGGCACGGGGGCGTATCCCCCCATCTCACCGCCGCCGTACGGCGACTGGAAACGGACAGCGACGCCGATTACGGCCTGGTCCCCCGCCCTGACCCCGTGCTCGCGGCGGAGCTGGAGGACTGCGTGAGCGCCACGGCGTGAATCCGGCCATCAGCGCTCCCGCCCACGGCCTTGGAGGCCCACGATCAGTACCGCACCCGAACCCGAGCACTCCCCCGACGACCCCGGCCACGAACACCTCGCCGGTCCCCGGCTCGGCGCGGCACGTCGTTCCCCGCGGAGATCGGCGGCTCACCGGCACCTCCGCCGCATGCTCCGCACCGCGACCGACGAGCTGACCCGCACCACCGTCAAGGCGACCGGAACGGCGGCACTGCTGGGCCTCATCGACTGGTGGAACCACCACTGAGCCAGCCGGCGGCTAGAGCTCCGGTATGTCCTCCAGAGCCGTCCGGTCCAGTGCGGCGGTCAGCCGGTCGAGGCGTGCGCGCAGGTCGCGGATCTCGTCGAGGTCGAAGCTCGTCGCGGCGGCGATCCGGCGCGGCACGAGCAGGGCGCGCTCCCGCAGGGCGGCGCCTTCGCCGGTGAGCTGGACGTGCACCGACCGTTCGTCCTGGGAGCTGCGCTCACGCCGTACGAGACCCGCCGCCTCCAGCCGCTTGAGCAGCGGCGACAGCGTCCCGGAGTCGAGCCGCAGATGCTCGCCGACCTTCTTGACGGGCAGTTCGCCGTGCTCCCAGAGCACGAGCATCACCAGGTACTGGGGGTAGGTGAGGCCGAGGTCCTTGAGGAGTACGCGGTAGAGGCTTCCGAAGGCGCGCGATGCGGCGTTCAGGGAGAAGCAGATCTGCTGGTCGAGGCGGAGGTAGTCCCCGGCCGGCGGGCCCGGTGTGGCGGTCATGGGGCCAGGATAACCCGAGACGCCATTCAGTTGTGCACAATTTAATTGCGTGCTCTACTGGAGTGGTGAGGCGGCCGGACCCGGCCGCCCCGCGGGATCGTGAGAGGAATGATTTCCATGGACGCGCTCTACACCGCCGTCGCCACCGCCACCCACGGCCGCGAGGGCCGCGCCGTCAGCTCCGACGGCCACCTCGACGTGCAGCTGGCCCTCCCGACGGAGATGGGCGGCAGCGGCCAGGGCACCAACCCGGAGCAGCTGTTCGCCGCCGGTTACGCCGCCTGCTTCGCGAGCGCCCTCGGTCTTGTCGGCCGGCAGGCGAAGGTCGACGTCAGCGAGGCCGCGGTGACCGGCGAGGTCGGCATCGGCAAGCAGGGCGAGGGCTTCGGCCTGGCCGTCACGCTGCGCGTGGAGCTCCCCGACTCCGTCGACGCCGCCACCGGCCGCGAGCTGGTCGACCAGGCGCACCAGGTGTGCCCGTACTCCAACGCGACGCGCGGCAACATCCCGGTCGAGATCGTCGTCGAGTGAGCACGCGGCCCCGGCTCCGGGCCGCCGCACCGCTACCGTGATCGCCGGACGGGCCCGACGCGAGCGCGCCGCGAGCCCGTCCGGCGTCCACCATGGGTGAACCAGACGGTTTTCCGAGGGAGTCGGGCCGTTACCACGTTCCGGCCGGGCGAGTCCTCCAGGGCCGGGGCGGGCCGAAGGGAGCTTCACGGTGACCATCGTGGTGACGACACCTACGGGACATGTGGGATCCCGGGTCGTGCGGCTGTTGATCCAGGCAGGCGTGCGTCCCCGGGTGCTCGTGCGGGATCCGGCGCGCCTGGACGCGGAGACCCGCGGCCGGGTCGACGTGCGACGCGGTGATCTCACGGACCCCGGCTTCGTGCGCGAGGCGACCGCCCCGGCCGCGCCCGTCATCGAGGAGCACCGCCGGTATGTCCGCTGAGCGGGCTCGGTGAAGTCCGGTGGCGCCCTGAAAGGGCGCGGGGAACTACGTGACCGGCCACGACGCACCCCCGGATGACGTTCCGGACCTCACTCGGAGCGCATAGGCAGGATCCGGCCGGATGGCTCACCGGGCTCTTCTCCGCAGCGGTGACAGGAGGGAGTTGAGCGGCGCCGAGCGTGTTCGCGCGCCGGGTGGTCCATCCACGCGCCGCCCTGGTCCGGGAGTGAGGGCCGCGACCCCTGTGAAGACTGTGCGGGCAAGCGACACCGAGGTCCCGTCCCGAAAGGATCACCACGGTATGCGTAAGCGCGCCTTCCTCCCGGTCGCCGCCGGCGTCCTGCCTCTCCTCCTGGTGCTCGGTCTGCCCGCGCCCGCCTCCGCCGGTGATGAGGCGCAGGCGGGCCCGGCGACCGGGACCTGCGTCGGGCGGATCCACTACACCTTCGACCCGCCCCTCAAGGCCACCCCGCGCGAGACGACCACCCGCTGGTCGGGCGACTACTCCTGCTCCGAGCTGCCCCTGCTCAAGACCCGGACCTGGCACGGCACTTTCACGGGCTCCGTCACGTCCGTCACCGGATGCCTGCAGGCGAGCCCCGGCCAGGTCGTCACGCCCTCGATCACCGAGACCGACCACTGGACCGCCCCGGACGGCGAACACCAGGTCGGCGAGAGCACCTTGACCGGGACCGTCTCCACACTGCCGCGTGAGGACGGCACGCGCGTGGCCGAGTGGACCGGCACCGTCACCGGCGGGACGTGGTTCAAGGGCCACCACTTCAACGGCAACAATGTCTACACCTCACTGACCAGCGGAAAGCTCTGCCTGGCCGGTGGCGGGATCGACCACAACGACGGCACGGCCGTGGTCACCTTCCTCCCTCTCTGAGCAAGCTCTGACGAACCCGCCCGACACCCCCTGACGAAACCCGACGAGCTTCACGACCGGCGAACTCCGCCGAACTTCACGGCCGGCGAACCGGCGTGGGCTCACGGCCGGTTCGAGCGTCCATGTCACGTCCCGGAGCCCCCTCTCGTCCTTGCTGTGACAGCCTTCCTGTCACAGTGCGACCGACCCTGGAGGTAAGAGGACGATGGACAGGCCGATCCTGGTAACCGGCGGCACCGGCACGCTCGGGCGCCCCCTCGTGGCGCGGCTCCTCGCCGACGGCGTGCCCGTGCGCGTGATGAGCCGTCGGCCGCGCCGGGCGGATGACGACCGGCCGTACGAGTGGGCGGTCTGCGACCTCGCCGACGGCACCGGACTCGACGCCGCCCTGACGGACGTGCGGGCCGTGGTCCACTGCGCGACCAACGCCCGCAACGACGCGGCCACGACCAAGCGGCTCGCCGGGGCCGCGCGGCGGGCCGGGGTCCCGCACCTCGTCTATGTCTCGATCGTCGGGATCGACGAGGTGCCGCTCCCCTACTACCGGTCGAAGCTGGAGGCGGAGCGGATCGTGCGGGGGTCGGGGGTGCCGTGGACCGTCCTGCGCACCACCCAGTTCCACGACCTGGTGGCGATGCTGACCACCGTGCAGCGCCGACTGCCGGTGGTGCTGACGCCGAGCGGGGTGCGCTTCCAGCCCGTCGAGGTGGCGGAGGTCGCCGACCGGCTGGCGGAACTGGCCCAGGGCGCTCCTGCCGGCCGGGTGCCCGACATGGCGGGACCCGAGGTGCGGGACGCCCGCGACCTCGCGGCCGCCACGCTCCGCGCGGCGGGGCTGCGGCGGCGCGTCGTGCCGCTACGGCTGCCGGGCAGGATCGTCCGGAGCCTGCGGGCCGGAGGGAACCTCGCCCCGGACCGGGCCGTGGGCACGGGGACGTTCGAGGAGTACCTGGCCGCGCGCGGGCGAGCGGGACGCTGACTCCCCTTCTGTACCTCCCGGCATGTACGCCGAGGTGCAACGCAGTTCACAGGGAGAGGACACGCCGCCGTCCTGACGACGGCGTGGGGCGACCACCGCGAGGCGCGGGGAAAACGGTGTCCCCGCGCCTCGCGGCATCGGCTCAGTCGTTCGTGGAGCGCCTGAGCCGTCGTACGTCGAAGGACCAGATGCCGCGCCCGTGGGTCGCCGCGTAGAGCTTGCCGTCGGGACCCTGTTTGAGCTGGAGGACGGCGGTGGTGGGGAGACCGGTGCCGAGGACCTGCCATTGGTCCGCGCCTGCCGGGCGGTAGAAGGTGGCGAGGTCGGTGCCGAGGGCGAGGGCGCCGTCAGGCAGGAGCTTGACCGTGTCGGCGGGGACGTCGGGCAGGTTCGCCGAGATGTCCGTCCAGTGGGCTCCGCCGTCACGGGACTCGAAGAGGTGGCCGGTGCCGGCACCCGGGCCTTCGGTCCACTTGCGGGAGAAGCCGTTGACGGCGACGTACACGTGCTGGGCGTCGGCCGGATCGACGTCGAAGCCGGAGATGTAGCGGTTCGGGAGCGTGCCGTCGACGGGGAGGCCGAGCTGGTGCCAGCCGGTGCCGTCGGCGTTGCCGACCGCGATGCCGCGGCTGAAGCCCACGCTGTCGCAGGGGCCGCACCAGCCGGCGTAGACGGTGCCGCCCGAGGCGGCGACGGCGGTGGCCACGTGGCCGGCACCGAGGTCGTAGGCGTTCTTCCACTCCGCGCCGGAGCGGATCGCGAAGCCCTTGCCCTGCACCCATACGTGCCGGCCGCCGGCCACCCAGCTGTTGGTGTCCTTGGCGTCCGAGGTGATGGGCGCGATGAAGCGGGCGCCCGCGCCGCCCAGGTCCTTGTCCGGCGGTGCGACCTCGTACTCGGTGGCCTTGGCCGGGTCCGTGGCCCAGGCGCCGTTGTTCTCGCCGCAGTCCTGGGTGACCCACATGTCGAGGTAGACGTATTCTGCGGCGATGTCGCAGCCGTTGCCCGGGTCGGCGATGGTGTCGCCGCCGTCACCGCCGAAGTCCGAGCCCATGACCTTGTCGCGGCCGCGCAGGATCGACTGGCCGTTGTCCTGCAGTCCGCCGGTGACCGACGTCCCGCCGTAGGTGCGGTCCTTGCCGACGCCGACCGAGTAGAACTGGAGGGCGTCGATGGTGCCGTCGTTCAGCGACTGCCAGTCCTTCGCGTGCCCACCGGAGTCGACCGCGCCGTTCAGCGGGCGCCGGTAGATGCCCCCGTCGTTGCCCACGTACACCCAGGTCCTGCCCTTGTGGGTGCCGACGGCGACCGCGTGCTGATCGGAGTGCGTGGTCGGCGAGCAGTCGCCGGTCCGCTTCGCCGGGTCGATGCTCCAGCAGGGGAAGGGGAAGTTCCAGTACGGGCCGGGGGTGATCCAGCTCACCCCGCCGTTCTTGGTCTCGAAGACCTCCTCAAGACCCAGGTAGACGTGGTCGGCGTTGCCCGGGTCGACCTGGAGGAACTGGTTGTACCAGGACTGGATGCCCGGCATGTAGCCCGCGCTCTGGAGCGCCGATCCCGAGTTGCGCAGCTTGGTGTAGTCGGCGATCTGTGTCCACGGCCCGAGCGGCGAGCCGTTCCGCGATACGTACACGCCCTTGAGGCCGCTGTCCGGGTTGGACGCCGACTGCGCCGGGGACTGGACCACGGCGTACAGCCGCGAACCGTCGGCGGCGGCCCCGAAGGTCACGTTGCCGACGTCGTCACGGCCCGCCGGCAGGTCACCGATCCCGGTCACGGGCTTCCAGGTGCCGCCCTGCTTGCTGTACAGGCCGTTGTAGGTGTCCCCGCCGCGCCAGCCGACGGCCAGCAGCACGCTGTCCGGGTTCTTCGGGTCCACGGCGATGTCGTTGGCGATGTTCTTGTACGGCGCGCTCGGGTCGGACTGTTTCGAACCACCGGGCAGATAGTCGGGGTTGGGCGCGAACTCCAGCTTCCACGGGCCCGAGAGCGTGGTGGTGGAGTGTGTCCACACGCCACGGCTGGTCGCCGCCCACACCGTGGTGCCGGCGAAGCGCAGCGCGTGGATGACCGTGCTCTCCAGTTCGGCACCGCCCACGCGTCCGCCGGGCCGGAACTGCCCGTGCCGGGGGTCGGCCAGCACGTACACGCCCGTGCCGACGAAGGACGTCGCGCCGGTGTTGGACTCGCCGGTGGCGTACCAGAGCCGCTGGGAGCCGTCCAGCGCGAGCGTGCCCGTCGAGAGCGAGGGCAGCTTGTCGGCGATGGGCACCCAGTGTCCGCCGCCGGTGCGCGAGCGGAACACACCGCCGTTGGCGCCGCCCGCGTAGACATATCCCTGGTCGTCGGCGGCGATGCCGGTGATCCGGCCCGTCACGTTCCCGGCGCCGCCGCTGGAGTTGGAGTTCACGTCGCGGTAGCGCGGATCGTCGGAGTCGTAGGGCTTCTTGGTGACGTGTTCCCAGCGTCCGCTCGTGTGCCGCATCGACTGCAACTGGGACCAGGCCGCTCCGTACGCGCCCGGGGCGACCACGCCGGGGGCGGTGCGGGCCTCGGTGTACTGGGCGGTTCCCTCGGCGGAGTTCTCCGCCTCGTCGGAGCCGCCGTCGTCGCGCCCCGGCGCCGCGAGAGCGGACTTGCCGGACTTGAGGGACTGGGTGTGCTGACGGCCGATGTCGGCCTGATGGCGCGCGTGCCAGGGCCGGGGTCTGGTGTCACCGGACGCGGCGGACGACTGCGCGCCTGCGAGTCCGAAGGCGGTGGCGACGACGGCGCAGGTCATGAACCGCCGCCGATGCCGTGGGGGCATCATGTGCTCTCCTCCCTACGATCGGGCGCGCCGGATACGGCCCGACGCGGGGAGAGCTTGGCGTGCCCGCGACAGAACGGAAGACGGAGCGGGGAAAGATGGGAGGGAGTTTGCCATTCCGGCCGGACGCGGTGAACATTCGCGGGACCGGCCCGCCGGCGGTCAGGTGAGCTGACGGCGGACCAGTTCATGGAACAAGCCGTCCGTGTCGGCGAGCAGTTCGGCGGGTGATCCCTGCTGGACGATCCGCCCGTCCGCCATGGCGATCACCCGGTCCGCGTCCATGACCGTGGACAGCCGGTGGGCTATCACGACGCGCGTGGAGCGCAGGGCGCGGGTGGATTCGATGACCACGCGCTGGGCTTCGTTGTCCAGCGCGCTGGTGGCCTCGTCGAAGAAGAGGACGCGCGGCTTGCGGACGATGGCCTGGGCGATCATCAGCCGCTGGCGCTGGCCGCCGGAGACGGTGCCACCGCCGTCGGAGAGCACGGTGTGCATGCCCATGGGCATGGCCTTGATGTCCTCGGCCAGGCCGGCCATCGCGGCCGCCTCCCACACCTCTTCGAGCGAGTACGCCTCGGCCCCGCAGATGCAGTCGCGGATCGAGCCGCTGAAGGGCTGGGCGTGCTGCAGGACGACGCCGCACTGGCGGCGCACGGCCGCCTGGTCGAGCGCCGCCAGGTCCTGCCCGTCGTAGAGCACGCTGCCGGACGCCGGCTTGTCGAAGCCGATGAGCAGGCGCAGCAGGGTCGACTTGCCGCAGCCGCTGGCCCCGACGATCGCGACGAACTCGCCCGGCCGCGCCCGGAACGACACGTCGTCGAGCACCATCGGGCCGTCGTCGGTGTAGCGGTAGGAGAGGTTCCTGGCCTCGACGGCCCCGGCCAGCACGCCCGGCCGGGTGCTGGAGCCGCGCACTTCGGGGGCCGCCTGGAGGACCGGCGCGATCTGCTCGAACATCGGCTGCACGGCCGCGGCGGAGAGGAGGGCGCCGGTCAGCTGGGTGGCCGAGGAGAGCAGCATCGTCACGGCGGTGCTGAAGGTGAGGAAGTCGGCGGCGGACATGCTGCCCCGGGCCGGGCCTGCCAGCAGCATGAACATCACCAGGGTGCACAGCGGCAGGTGGACGGCGTTGAGCACGGTGACGACGTTCTTGATCCGGCCGATGCGCTGGTGCAGCTCGCGGGTGCGGGCGAACTCCCTTGCCCAGGCGGCGTACGCGAAGCTCTCGGCCGCGGCGACGCGCAGCTTGGGCAGTCCGCGCAGGGTCTGGAACGCCTGGTTGTCGAGCTGGTTGCCGAGTTTGACGAGCCGGCGCTGGTAGCGCAGCTGCCACAGGCCCAGGCCCAGGAAGACCGCGGCGACGACGAGCAGCATGGCGACCGCCGCCAGGGCCAGGGGCACGCTGTAGCAGAGCAGCAGCACGAGGTTCATCGTGCCGACGGTGCTCGCCTGCAGGGTCACGGAGCCGATGCCGGAGAGCACGCGGCGGATGGAGCTGATGCCCATGGCGGCGCCGGCCAGTTCGCCGGTGGAGCGGCCGGTGAAGAAGGTCGTGGGCAGGCGCAGCAGCCGGTCCCACACGGCTGGTTGGAGGGTGGCCTCGATGCGGCCTTCCAGGCGCAGGACGGAGATGTTCTGCAGCAGTGTGAAGGCGGCCGAGACGACGCCCGCCGCGATGAGCGCGAGGGCTGTCTGCACGATGAGGCCGTTCTCGGCCTCGGGTACGTACTGGCCGAGGACCTTGCCGGTGGCGATGGGGACGAGCGCGCCCAGGCCGACGGCGACCAGCCCGCCCAGGACGAGTCCGCCGAGCTCTCTCCGGGTGCCGCGCACGCTGAAGCGCAGCAGCCGTGACAACGTCAACTTCACGTCGGGCAGCGGGCGGTAGAGCATGACGGCGCTCGGTTCGAAGTCGGCCGCGTTGGCCTTGCCGACGCGCTCCCGCGTGCCGGTGGCGGGGTCTGCGGCCTCGTACCGGCCGCGCCGCCACAGCAGGGCGACCGGCGTCCCGTCCGTCTCGCGCCTGCCCACCAGGGGTCCGCTGTTCTCCCGCCACCAGCGCCCGCCGAGCCTGACGGTGCGGGTGCGGACGCGCGAGGCGAGCGCGACGCGTTCGACGGGGTCGGTCCGGCCGGGGGCGGTGGCCGCCTCGCCGGGCCGGGTCAGGGTGATGCGGGCCTCGTCGGCGACCAGGCGGCAGGCGGCGAACGTCGCGTCGTCGCTCGCACGGCCGTGGGCGGCTCCGCCGGAGCGGTCGATGGAGGCCAGGAGTGTCTGGTCCGCCTGGGCGCGGGCGGCCTCGCCGGCCTCGATGCCGGCCGCCGCGCGGTCCTCGTGGGCGCGCTCCAGCTGTTCGATCCAGCGGTCCAGGGCGTGCAGCAGGCGGTACTGCTGGTCGACCATTCCCTGCCACATCGCCGGGTCGACGAGGAGGGTGCCGACCGCTTCCGCTTCGTAGGCGGCGCCGTACTGCACGCTGCCCGGGACGATGCGCATCCACAGGATGTCGTCGTCGGCCCCGTCCTGGCCTGCGGTGGCGCGGCCGTCCAGCGGTGCTTGGTAGAGCACGCGCAGGCCACGGCCGACGCCGCGCGCGAAGGCGTCCTCAAGGGGGCTCGGCGGCACGTCGTACCCCCACTGGTCCTGGGGGTACCGGTCCTGGGCGGACCGGCCGGTGCCCCACTGGTCGGCGTGGTCCGGGCGGTACAGCTCGCGCAGTTCGATGCGGCGCAGCCGACATCCTTGCAGCGGCCTGCCGACCAGGGTGTGTGCGGGGCCCTCGGCCGGGCCGAGCAGCAGCGTGCCCACCGTCAGCCGCCCCAGGAAGTGCCAGTGTCCCGCCTGGGCCGCGTCGACGGCGAACAGGTCGAGCTCGCCGTCCACGACGAGCCACAGCACGAGCGGGTTCTCCAGGGACAGGCTGCGCAGGCCCGTGCAGTCGGTCTCCGAGCCGAGCGCGCCCAGGGCCGCGACGACCGGGTCCGGTGCCACGTGGGCCGGGTGCGGGTACGTCACCTCAGTGCTCCTTGACCAGTGCGGCGTACGGGCCCCGGGCGGTGACCAGGTGCTCGTGCCGCCCGCGTTCGACGACCGTGCCCCGGTCGAGGACGACGATCTCGTCGCTGTCGCGCACCGTGCTCAGCCGGTGGGCGATGACCACGCAGGCGCAGCCGCGGCGCCGCAGGTTGTCGATGACGATCTGCTCGGTGGCCGCGTCCAGGGCGCTGGTGACCTCGTCGAGGACCATGACGCTGGGGCGGCGCACGAGCGCCCGGGCGATCTCCAGGCGTTGGCGCTGGCCGCCGGAGAAGTTGTGGCCGTCCTGCTCGACGCGGCTGTGGATGCCGCCGGGGCGCCGGGCGACCACGTCGTACACGGCGGCGTCCTGGAGGGCGGTGACGACGGCCTCGTCGGGGATGGAGGGGTCCCACAGCGTGACGTTGTCGCGGACGGTGCCCTCGAAGAGGAAGACGTCCTGGTCGACGAAGGAGACGGAGGCGGCCAGCGCGCCGCGCGGGATGTCCTCCAGCCGCATTCCGTCGATGCGGACGGCGCCCTCCCAGGGCGCGTGGAGGCCGGATATCAGCCGGGAGACGGTGGACTTGCCGCTGCCGGAGCCGCCGACGAGCGCCACCTGCTGGCCGGGGCCGACGGTGAGGGAGAAGTCCTTGAGCAGCGGGGCGTCCAGCGGGCTGTAGCCGAAGGTGACGTGGTCCAGTTCGACGTGGCCCTTGAGGCGGCGGGTGCCGCCTGCGGGCTCGGGCCGGGAGTGGTGCGGGTCGGCGGGGAAGTTCTCCACGTCCTTGAGGCGGGCGACGTCGGCCGCGAACTCCTGGATCCGTCCGGCCACTCCGTTGAGGCGGGCGACCGGCGCGGTGAAGCTGGTGACCAGTGCCTGGAAGGCGACGAGCAGGCCGACCGAGAGGTGGCCTTCCACCGCCCGCAGGCCGCCGATCAGCAGGATCAGCGCGCTGTTGAGCGCGGCCAGGGCGGGGGCGACGACCGCCAGCCACGCGCCGGGCACGCCGAGCCGCTGCTGCACGTCGAGGGTGACCGCGTGCTGTCCGGCCCAGCGGCGGAAGAAGCCGTTCTCGCCGCCGGTGGCCTTCATCGTCTCGATGAGCGTGAGGCCGCTGTAGGAGGTGTTGGTGAGCCGGGCGCTCTCGGCGCGCAGCTTCTGGGTGCCGGTGGCGCGCATGTGGATCACGATCCGCATGGCCACCACGTTCAGGAGCGCGATCAGCACGCCGACGACGGTGAGTTGCGGGTCGTACGTCCACAGCAGCACCGCGTAGAGCAGGACCACGACGGCGTCCACGCCCGCGGCGGCGAGGTCCCGGGCGAGGGTCTCGGCGACGGCGTCGTTGGACCTCAGGCGCTGGACCAGGTCGGCCGGGTTGCGCTGGGAGAAGAAGGTGACCGGCAGCCGCAGCAGATGCCGCAGGAAGCGGGCGCTGCCCAGGGTGGAGGAGATGATGCGTCCGCGCAGCAGGTTGGCCTGTTGCAGCGCGGTGAGCGTGGCGGTGAGCACGAGGGTGACCGCCATCGACGCGAAGAGCACGCCCAGCGCGGACGTCTGGTCGCCGATCAGGAACATGTCGATGTACGTGCGGCTCAGCGCGGGCACCGCCGCTCCGACGGCCACCAGCAGCAGGCTGGAGAGCACGGCGGCGAGCATGGTGCCCGACGTGCCGCGCAGCCGGGCGGGCAGGGCGCCCATGACGCCGGGCTTGCGGCCGGTGCGGCGGAAGCCCGGCTCGGGTTCGAAGGTGAGCACGACGCCGGTGAAGCTGGTGTCGAACTCCTCCATGGGGACGAACCGGCGTCCGTTGGCCGGGTCGTTGACGTACACGCCGCGGCGGCCGAGGCGGCGGCCCGTGCCGTCGTAGACGACGTAGTGGTTGAACTCCCAGAACAGGACGGCCGGGGGTCTCACCCCGGCGAGCGCGGCCAGGTCCATCTGTATGCCCTTGGCCTTCAGCCCGTAACCGCGCGCGGCCTTGAGGAGGTTGCCCGCGCGGGAGCCGTCGCGGGAGACGCCGCAGGCGATGCGCAGCTCTTCGAGGGGGACGAAGCGGCCGTGGTGGCCGAGCACCATGGCCAGCGCGGCGGCACCGCACTCCACGGCCTCCATCTGGAGCACGGTGGGGGTGCGTACGGTCCGGGGTGTCCTGCCCGGAGGTCTGTCCGTGCGGCGGCGCGTGCCGCCCTGGGGTGCCGGGCGGTGGCGGCGGCGCCCGGCGGGCGGGAGCCGGGGGGCGGGGGGCCGGGAGGGGTCCTGGGCGGTCCGCGGTGTCGTGGTCACGGGAGCAGCCAATCGACGGGGCGCTGGGCGGAGAGGTGGACGGCGGCGGTGACCGGTGTCGTGGAGTCGAGGGGGTACGGGGGCCCGGCCGTGGAGGACCACCGGTAGCCGGACCTGGTGGCCGAGGAGCGCTCCAGCCGCACGACCACCGCGACGGGGTCGCCCTGCCGGGAGAACTGCGCGGCGAGCCGGCTGTCGCCGAGGAAGCCGGTGATCTGCGCGGGCGTCCGGGGCGCGCGGCCGACCTCCGTGACGCGTCCGCGCAGCACCCCGTACCGCTGGGGCACGGACTGGACGCTCAGGTCGACCTGAGCGCCCACGGGGATCGCCGAACCGTTCCCGCCGGGTACGTAGACCATGGCGACCAGCGGTTCGTCCGGATTCGTCACGCGTTCCACGACCGCCACGTCGGCGCCGGTCGTGACCACCGAGCCGGTCCTGGCGACCAGGGCCGTCACGCGTCCCCCGGCCACCGCGCGCACGGCCCGGGTGCCGCGGTCCGTGCCGACCTCCAGCAGGGGCGCGCCCGGGGAGAGCAACTGGCCCTCCTTGGCGAGGACTCCGGTGACCTGCCCGGCGAACGGGCTCTGCAGCGTGTAGCTGCCCTCGGCGTGGGTGAGGACGCCGGGCGCGCCGAGTCTGGAGGCGACGGATCCGGTGAATGCCCAGATGCCCGCCACGGTCATGACGACGACCGTGACGGCCAGGACGAGACGGCCCTGCGGGCGCGCGAAGCGTACGGGCAGATCGAGTTCTTCGGGCGATTGCAGCTTGGAAAGCGCCTTCTGGCGGAACTGCACGAACTATTCCTTCGACTGCATTCGTGACATGGATTTCTTCATTGCATGCCTGCTGCCCGTCGGCCGTGAGCCGACGGGCAGCCATGAACCCCGGAAAGGGGAGTTCCGGGGTTCATGGGAAAACCTCACGGCGGCGTACGGGCCGCCGTCAGGCCGTGAATCCTCCCGGACCGCCGGGTCCGGAAGGGGAATTCACGCTCAGAGACCGGCGACACCGGCCTGGACGCCGGCGATGCCCTCGACCTGACCGGGCAGGGCCTGCGCGGCCTGCACCGTCTGCAGGGAGGTCACGGTGCCGAGCACGGTGTGAACGTCGCCGGTCACGGCGCCGACGAGGCCACCGGAGAGGCTGACACCACCGGAAACGGCGTCCAGCTCGGCGTCGGCGATCTCACGGGTCTCGATGTCGTTACGCATGATGCGCACCTTTCATTTGTCTGTCTGTTTCTCGATGATTGCGGCAGGCCGCACCAAAAACGGCCCAACCGCCCCCGGGGCGGCCCGGTCCGAATCGACCGCCGTTCCAAGAACCGCCGCGGTGCGCAGATATAAGCACGCGAACGACTGAGACAGCCAACCGCGTTGACGCCTCCCGGTTCCCGAGGCGCCTCACCGACCACCCCTCTTTTGGATTCATTTGCCGAACCATCACACCTCCTTCACAAGATCGAGTAACAGATTCCGGGGGCCTGCCGCGCTCGCGGAACATAAATGGACACACGATCATCAAGTGCGTTGGGCATAACCGGCATATCGAGGGCGGCGCGAGGCCGGGGACTCCTCCCCCGTGGGCGATGTAAAGATTTGCCGAAGCGACACACGGTGACGGCGTCACCGCGTTCCGGTGACGGAACCCCACGCGAGGCACCGGCCGGGCCGGAGCTTCCGGTGGGGGTACGGCGCACGGGGCGCCCAGCGCCCCGGAGTTCGCAACCGCACCACCGGCCGGGGCGCCCCCGCCTCGGCGCGGCTGGTTTTCGCCGCTGGTGGCCGGGAATCGTCGGTGCGGCAGGGATTTCTGGGAACAGCGCGTCGATCGGAGGAGTTCTGTGGCCGCTGCGCAGACCGGGAAGCAGCCCGCGGCCCGCTCCTCCGTACCGGGGACCGCTCCCGGCCAGGGCGGAGAGGCTCACGCGAGTGTCTTCGGCTGCTTCGAGCAGGGCTCGTCGGGCCGCTTCTCCCCCGACCGGCTGCTGAAGGTGCTCCGCCAGGCCGGCATCCTGCCCGACGACCCCAGGATCGCCGAGACCGTCGCCGATCTGGACCGCCCCGCCCCCGTGCCCGCCGAGCCGCTACTCCTCTCCATGGAGGAGTTCGCCGCCGCCACGCGGCGCAACCGCGGCCTCATCGAACGCGCCGCCCGCGGGGAGCTCGCCGTCCCCGACTTCCCCGCGCTGGTGGAGGATCTCCGGCGCATCCATCAAGAGGTCCGCGCCGACCGGACCGGCGCCGTCGCCGCGTACATCCCCCAGCTCGCGCGCGTGGACGCGGACCAGTTCGCGATCTCGGTGTGCACGGTGGACGGGCAGCGCTTCTCCATCGGCGACGCGGATGTGAACTTCTGCCTGCAGTCGGTCTGCAAGACCGTCAATTACTGCCTCACGCTGGAGGAGCACGGGCCCGACACCGTCCACCGCCACGTCGGGCGGGAGCCCAGCGGGCAGGGCTACAACGAGCTGACCTTCAACAAGGCCGGGCTGCCGCACAACCCGATGATAAACGCGGGGGCCATCATGAGCTGCGCGCTCGTCCAGCGCGGGCTCGACGCCGCGGACCGCTTCGACTTCGTGGCCGGGACCTGGAAGCGGCTCGCCGGCGGGCGCGGCGTCGGCTTCAACAACTCCGTCTATCTCTCCGAGCGCAACACCGCGGACCGCAACTTCGCCCTCGGCTACTCGATGCGGGAGCGCGGCGCCTTCCCGCCCGGCACCGATCTGCTGGCCACCCTGGAGTTCTACTTCCAGTGCTGCTCGATCGAGGTCGACGCGCAGCAACTGGCCGTCGCCGCCGCCTCCCTGGCCAATGCCGGGGTCTGCCCGCTCACCGGTGACCCCGTCTTCTCCGCCCGGACGGTGCGCCACTGCCTGTCGCTGATGTCCTCGTGCGGGATGTACGACTTCTCCGGCGAGTTCGCCTTCAGCATCGGCCTGCCCGCCAAGAGCGGGGTGTCCGGCGCCTTGATGCTGGTCGTGCCTCAGCTGATGGGCATCGCCATCTGGTCGCCCCGGCTGGACGCCCAGGGCAATTCCGTGCGGGGGATCGAGGTCTGCCGGCGCCTGGTCGAGTGCTACAACGTCCACACCTACGACCTGCTCACCGGCACCGGCGCCGAGGCCGGCAAGCGCGACCCCCGTCTCAAGCGCCGGCAGAGCGCCATCGAAGGCATCGTGGGGCTGTGCTTCGCCGCCAGCCAGGGCGACCTCAGCGAGATCCGCCGCCTGGCCGCCTGCAACGTCCCCCTCGGCGCCACCGACTACGACGGACGCACCGCCCTGCACCTGGCCGCGGCCGAGGGGCACCGGGACACCGTGGACTTCCTCCTGTCGATGGGGGTCGATCCGGAACCGGTGGACCGCTGGGGCGGGACACCCCTGGACGACGCCAACCGGTCCGGGCACCGGCGGCTGGCCCAGCAGCTCGCCGACGCCGCGGGCCCGCCCGGCACGGACCCCGCGGCGAAGCGGCCGTAGCCGCCCCTTCCAGGGCCCGGTTCACCGTGCGGCACCGGTTCACCGTGTGGCATACGGAGCGGAGGCGCTCGCGGCGAGGTGGGCCGGGGTGATGCACGCGTGGTGGTTGAGGGCTTCGACGAAGGCGGCGGTGAGGGGGTCGGGCCGGTGGCGGGTGTACACCGTCAGCGGCCGGCGCACCGCCGGTTCGGGCAGCAGGACACGGCCGTCGAAGTGCGCGGGCACGATGTTCGCGGGCACCAGCGCGGGGCCGATCCCCGCTGCCGCCAACAGGGGCGCGGCGGCGGTCTGCTGGGTGCGTACGGCAGCCCGCGGCTGGAAGCCCGCCCTGGCGCAGACCTGGTCCAGGAGCTTCGCCAGGCCGTTGTCCGAGGCGTAGTGGACCCACTCGCGGTGCGCGAGGTCGGCCAGCCGGATGCGGGAACCGCCGTACGCGGCGGCGGGAACGCCCTGCACGGCCGGGTCGTCGTGGGCCATGACCACGACGAACTCCTCGGTGCCCAGCGGCGTCATCCGCCCGGCCCACTCCGTCGGGACGGGTCCGATCGCCACGTCCGCCCGGCCGGCCGCCATCGTGCTCTGGAGCGCCGCGGCGTGCGGCTGTTCGGCGACCATGATGCGGACGTCCGGGTGCGTCCGCCGCCACGCCCGCAGCACGGGCGGCAGCACACCGAGGCTGATGGAGTGCAAGGTGGCCAGCCGCAGCTCACCCCCCGCGGTGCCGGTGACCCGCAGGGCGGCGGTCTTGACCTTGTCGGCGCCGGCCAGCGCGGCCTGCGCGTGCGGCAGCACCGCGCGGCCCAGCGGCGTGAGCACGATCGGACGCGGTCCGCGCTCGATCAACGGCCCTCCGCAGAACCGCTCCAGCGTCTGGATCTGGCGGGACAGCGCGGGCTGGGACACGTGCAGCCGCTCGGCCGCCCGGGTGAAGGAGCCGGTGTCCACGATCGTCACCAAATACTGGAACTGCCTGAGAGTCATGGTCATAGCCGGAGGTTATGCAGCGGCGATCAACGTTTCATGGATGAATTACCTACGGCTATCGACAGCCCGCCCCGGTACGCGCCGGAGAGGCCGGCCGGGCGGGCGCGGTCGAGGAGGCCCCGCGCCACGACAGCCCGGTGGGCTCCTCCCCTTCCGTTCCCTTTGTCCGGCGGCCGGTGGCACGGGCGGGCGGGCCGGGGCCCGGCTCAGGCCAGGCCGGCCGTGATGTCCTCGGCCGGGCGCAGGGTGAGCAGGTAGCGGGTCCAGTGCGCCAAGGTCGGGTCGGCCGCCAGGTCCCGGACCTCGGCGGGGACGCGGGCCTTGCGCAGCCGGCCGACCAGGCGCATGACTTCCAGCGAACCGAGGCCCAGGTGCACGAGGTTGGCGTCGGGCGGCAGGCTCTCGGGGGCGGTGTCGAGGTAGCCCGCGACGAGCCGGGTCAGCGACTGGAGCACCGGGTCGGTCCCGGGCGGTTCTGAGGTCATCGGCGGGCTCCTCGGGGTTCTTCGGTGGAGGGTGTCGGTTCCGGTGTACGTCCGCGCGCCGCGAGCCGTTTCTTGTCGACCTTGCCGAGGCCGGTGACCGGGAGGGCGTCGATGACTTCGAGCCGGTCGGGGAGCTTGTAGTCGGCCAGGCCGCGGTCCTGCAGGGCCTGCCTCAGGTCGTTGAGCGCCGGTGGTGCGCCGTCCGCGACGACGTACGCGCACACGCGCTCGCCGAGATAGTCGTCCGGTATGCCGACGACCGCGACGCGGGCGACCGCCGGGTGCGTGAGCAGGTGGCTCTCGACCTCTCCGGCGGAGACCTTGTCGCCGCCGCGCACGATGACGTCCTTGATGCGCCCCTCGATCACCAGATGGCCCTCCGGGGTGATCCGGGCCAGGTCGCCGGTGCGGTAGAAACCGTCCTGGGTGAAGGCGACCTGGTTGTGCTCCTCGGCCCGGTAGTAGCCGTGCAGGGTGTAGGGGCCTCGGGTGAGCAGTTCGCCGATGGCCCCCGCGGGGAGGTCGTGGCCGTCGTCGTCGGCGATCCGCAGCTCGTCGCCCGGTGAGATGGGGCGGCCCTGCGTGTGCACCACCACGTCCTGCGGGTCGTCGTCGTGGGTGAGGGAGAGGAGCCCTTCCGTGGTGCCGAAGACCTGTTGGAGGCGGCACCCCAGGCCGGGCCCGACGCGCGCGGCGAGTGCCGCGGGGAGCGGGGCTCCGCCGACCTGGACGCTGCGCAGGGTGGTCAGCCGGTGGGTGGACCACTCGGCCGTCTCCAGCCAGAGCTGGGCCACGGTCGGCACGATCGAGGTGAAGGTGACGCCCTCCTCCTCGATCAGCCGGAAGCAGTCGTCGGCCGTCGGGTCCTCGGCGATCACCACGGTTCCGCCGGCCCTGAGGGTGCCGACCACTCCCGGGCTGCCCCACGTGAAGTTGAACCCCATGGGCAGGGCCGCGAGATAGACGTCCTTCTCGGTGATCCCGCAGAAGTCCACCGCCGTCCGCGTCTGGTACGTGTACCCGTCGTGGGTGCGCGGAATGAGCTTGGGCAGGGCCGTCGTGCCGCCGGACAGGAGGAAGAAGGCCACCTCGGAGGGGTCGGGTTCGGGGAACGGCCGCGGGTCCGCGTCCACCTCCCGCAGCGGCGTGGCCTCGACACCGTCCGGCACGTCGCCGAGGACGAAGAGGTGGCGCAGCGAGGGGACTTCGTCCTTCATCCGCAGCGCCAGGCCCAGATGGTCGAAGCCGCGGTGGCGGGCGGGCAGTACGTATCCCCGTGCCGCGGAGAGCTCGCACAGGTGGCGGATCTCGTGGGCCCGGTGCGAGGCCAGGGTGAAGACGGGGATGACGCCGATCCGGAAGAGGGCGAAGCTGACGGCGGGGAACTCCATGGAGTTCGGGAGCTGTACGACCACGCGGTCGCCGGCTTCCAGGCCGTGTTCCCTGAAGCCCGCCGCCAGCCGGTCGACCCACTGGTCGAGGGCGCGGTAGGTCAGTCGGCGCTCTCCGTCGACCAGCGCGGTGGCGGTGTCGTGGCGGTGGGCCCAGGAGCGGAGCAGGGCGGAGAGGTTCTCCCCTCGCCAGTAGCCCTTCTCGCGGTAGGAGGCCGCTCGGGCCTCATCGGGTGGGGTGCAGCCGTCGAGCACGGTGTGCGTCTCCTGTTCGTTTCCGGTCGGGGTGGTCAGAGCATGGGCCGGTCGATGCGCGCGACGACGCAGGAGACCTCGGCTCCCGGGGCCGCGCCGATGAGCATGACGTGATCCTCTTCGACCAGTTGCTCGGTGCTGCAGAGGTGGTCGAGGCCGACGATCAGGTCGGCGGTCCCCACGTGGCCGGTGCGGCGGGTGAAGTCCCAGATGCCGCGCTCCTCGTCGATGCCCAGGGGCGAGAGGAAGGTGTCCCAGAGCGGGATCCGGGAGAAGCCCATGTGGACGACGCGGTCCATGTCGTCCATGGTCAGTCCGGCTTCCTCGAGTGCCCGCGAGGCGACCTCCTCGACGAGGCGGCCGAGGTCTCCCATGGGCGGCAGGGTGCCGGCGGCCCACTGGTCGCGCCAGTACCGGCGGCGCCCTTCGAGGTCGAGCGGCCGTCCGACGGTCATCGGCGGCGGGAAGAGCACCTCGCCGCCCCGGTTCAGCTCCTCCATCCCGGGGTCGGAGAGCGAGGCGCAGGACAGCAGCCGGGCGAAGCCTCCCCGGGCCGAGACGACCGCGGCGGCGGCGCCGTCGGCCAGCAGGAAGAGTCCGGCGTCCCGCCAGCGGTCGGCCAGCGGCGTCCCGAAGTTGTCGCCGCCGGTCAGCAGGACGGCGGGGCGCGAGGGGTCGAAGGCCAGCCGGTGCGCGGCCAGTTCGAGGCTCGCCAGCATGCCCAGGCAGCCCTGGCGCACCTCGACGGCGGAGATGGGTCGGTCCAGGGTCTCGCGCAGGATGTAGTGCTGCGGGGACCAGCCGTCCGGGCCCTGGAAGTGCGAGTCGCTGTGCAGCAGGGCGGCGAAGTCGTCGGGGGCGTGACCGGACCGTTCGACGGCCGTACGGGCCGCCGCGACCGCCATGTCCGGCGCCGGTGTGGTCCCGGCGACGGGGACCGCCTCGATCCCGGACACCTCGCGGACGGTCGCGTCCATCAGCCCCTCGTTCACCGCCCGTTGGGTGTCCATACGCTCGGGCAGCCAGCCGGCGATGCCGGCGAGGTAGAGGTTGTCGAACCGCATGATGTGCTCTCTTTCACGCGTCGGGGTGGGCGTCGGCGCGCTTCAGGTAGGTGAGGCAGGCACTGTGGTCGTTCGCCGGGAGGACGACGGCCCAGCCGTCCGGTACGTCCAGGAAGACGGGCCACAGGGAGAGTTCTCCGGTCGTGTTCTTCAGCACCAGGTGGGTGTGCCCGCTCTGGCCGTGGTCCTCGAAAGGGTTCTGCACGACTGTTCCTTTCCGTAGGTGGAGCGGTGGTGCGCCGTCAGTGGCCGGACTGCTGGAGGGTGGCCGCCAGCACCGCGCCGATGCGGGCGAGCGGTTCGGGCTCGGTCATCTCGTGATGGCTGCACGGCACGGGGTGGTCGTGGAGGACACCGGTGACGTAGGGGCGCCAGCCGTCGGCCGTCAGGGAGCCGAGCGACGGGCGGTCGGCCTCGGCGGGCGCGCCGGTGGCGCTGAAGAACAGCACGTCGCCCTCGAACACCTCGGGGGACAGCTCGGGCCCGACGCGGAGGTTGTTCCGGATGATCCGGGCGAAGGCCGCCGCCTCCTCGGCCGTCACGGCCGAACGCCCGCCGCTCCCCTCCCGGGCGGTGCGGCCGACCAGGTCCAGCACCTCCGCCACGTCCTGCGGCGCCGGGCCGTCCGTGACCCGCACGCCGGTGATCCGCAGCAGCAGGGCGGCGACCTGGCGCTCCGTCTCCTCCGGCCGCTGGGCGTACTGGTGTCCCAGGGGCGAGTCCAGCATCGCCAGCAGTTCGACCCGCTCGCCCAGGCGTTGCAGGGTGGTGGCCATGGCGTGGGCCACGGTGCCGCCGAAGGACCAGCCGAGGATCCGGTAGGGGCCTTCGGGCTGGATCTCCCGCATGTGCGCGAGGTAGGAGTCGATCATCTCCTTGGCGTCGGCGGCCGGTTCGTGCCGGCCGTCCAGGCCGTGGGCCTGGATCCCGTACACCGGCTGCCGCCCGCCGAGGTGCGCCAGCAGGCCGGCGTAGCGCCAGGCGATGCCACCGCCGGGGTGGACGCAGAACAGGGGTGTGCGGTCGCCTTCCGTGCGCAGCGGCAGCACGGGGGCGAACGCCTCCTGGCCCGCGGCCTCGCGGCCCGATCCGTCCAGCAGGCGGGCGATGGTGGGCGCGGCCAGGATGGCGCCCGCGGACACCCCCGGGAGCGAGGTGGCGTTCAGCCGTGCGGCCAGCAGGACGGCGCGCATCGAGTCGCCGCCCAGGTCGAAGAAGTTGTCGTGGATACCGATCCGGTCGATGCCGAGGGCCTGTTCCCACTGCTCGGCCACGGTGCGTTCGTCATCGGTGCGGGGCGCGGTGTACGGGGTCGCCAGGTGCGGGCGCGGCGCCCCGGTGGGGGCCGGGGTGGCGGCCCCGGGATCCGCCGGGGCGTCCTCGGTGCGGGCTTCCGGCTGTGGCGGGGCGGCGGCCGCCGGGATCCAGTGGCGGCGGCGGTCGAAGGCGTAGCCGGGCAGCGGAGTCGCGCGGCGGGGCGGTGCCGTGCCGTCGGCGGGCGCGAGTTCGACGGGGACCCCGGCCGTCCAGAGGCGGGCGAGCGCCTCGGTGAACAGCTGGCTGTCCGGCCGCTCGGCCTTGGCCTGCCGCATGGTCGGCACGGTGGTGGGGGCCTCGTCGCCCAGGATGCCGTGCGCCAGCTTGGTGAGGGAGTTCCCGGGGCCGACCTCGACGAGCAGGGGCCTGCCGCGCTCCCACAGCCGGGTCAGGCCGTCGGCGAAGCGCACGGTGTGGCGGGTGTGGTCGAGCCAGTGGCGGGCACCGGTCGCCTGCTCGGGGGTGATCCAGGTGCCGGTGACGTTGGTGACGTAGGGGATCCGCGGCGGGCGCAGGGTGACGCCGCGCAGTGCTTCGGCGTAGTCGTCGAGGATCGGGTCGAGCACCGAGGAGTGCCCCGCGGCGGACATGGCCAGGCGGCGGTGCGGGATGCCGAGGGCGAGCAGCCGCTGTTCCAGTGCGTCGACTTCTTCGTCGCGGCCCGCGACGGCACAGGACCCGGGTCCGTTGACCGCGGTCAACGAGAGCCCGTCGGTGAGGAGTTCACGGATCCGCTCCTCGCCGAGGGCGACACCGAGGGTGCTGCCGCCGGCCGAGGTGATGAGCCGCATGCGTTCGGCGACCAGCGGCAGCATCTCCTCCAGGGAGAGCACTCCGGCGAGGCAGGCGGCGGTGTACTCGCCGAGCGAGTGGCCGATGAGCGCGTCCGGCCGCACTCCGCGGCGCATCAGCGCCGTGGCGAGCGCGTACTCGGTGACGACCAGGGACAGGAAGCCGTCCACGTCGCCGAGTTCCGGGCGCTCGTACAGCGCGGTGCGCAGGTCGTGGCCGAGGACGGGCCGCAGGATGCGGGCGCACTGGTCGACGGTGTCGCGGAAGTCCGCTTCCTGGCGGTAGAGCTGCGCGCCCATACCGGCGTACTGGGTTCCGCCGCCGGGCAGCAGGAAGGCGACGGCGGGGGCCTGGCCGCTGTGTACGGCGGGGCTCGCGGGGCAGGGCTCGCGCAGCAGTTCCGCGGCGTCGGCGGTGGTCGCGGCGACCAGCGCCGAGCGGTGGGGCATGGCGGGGCGGTGGACGCGCAGGGTGTGGGCGACCTCGTCGAGGGCGAGTTGGGGGTGGGCGTCCAGGTGCCGGGCCAGCTCTTCGCGCTGCCCGCGCAGGGCGCCGGCGGTACGGGCCGACAGCGGGAGGACCTGCCAGGACGGCTCGTCCACGGAGCCGGCCGACGGCTGCGCGCCGGGGGCCGTCGGCGCCTCCTCCAGGACGAGGTGGGCGTTGGTGCCGCCGAGGCCGAAGGCACTGACGGCGGCCCGGCGCGGGGTCGGCCCGGCCGGCCAGTCCTCCAGGGTGGTGGGCACCCGGAACGGGCTCGTCGCGAAGTCGATCAGCGGGTTGGGGTCGGCGAAGTGCAGGCTCGGCGGGATCTGCCGGTGTTCCAGTGCCAGCACGGTCTTGATGAAGCCGGCCATGCCGGCCGCGGCCCCCAGGTGGCCGATGTTGGTCTTGACCGACCCGAGTGCGCAGAACCGCTCGCGGTCGGTGCTCTCCCTGATGGCCTGGGTGAGCGCCGTGACCTCGATCGGGTCGCCGATGCGGGTGGCGGTGCCGTGTGCCTCGACGTAGCCGAGGGAGTCGGCGTCGATACCGGCCTCCGCCTGGGCCGCGAGGATCGCCTCGGCCTGGCCCTCGACGCTCGGGGCGTTGAAGCCCACTTTGCGGCGGCCGTCGTTGTTGATGGCCGAGCCCTTGATCACGGCTCGGACGCGGTCGCCGTCGGCCACGGCGTCCGCCAGGCGCTTGAGGACCACCGCGCCGACGCCGTCGCCGGGGACGGTGCCCGCGGCGCGGGCGTCGAAGGCCCGGCAGTGGCCGTCCGGGGAGAACGTGCCGTCGGGGACGTACCGGTAGCCGAGCTTCGCCCCCGGGCCGAGGGAGACCGCCGCGGCCAGCGCGACGTCGCAGGCGTGGTTCAGCAGGTCCTGGCAGGCGGTGTGGATGGCGACGAGACCGGTGGAGCAGGCGGTCTGCACGGCCAGGCTGGGGCCGGTCAGGCCCAGGTCGTAGGAGACGCGGGTGGCCAGCGCGCCGAGCGAGTTGGCGTTGGCGGCGTGGACCAGCGCCATCGTCGAGCGCTCCGCGACGATCTTGGGGTAGACGTGCGCGGTGTAGTACCGGCTCTCGCCGGCGCCCGCGTAGACACCGACCCGGTGCCCGTCGTGGCCGGTCGCGAGGCCCGCCGCCTCCAGGGCGTGGTAGGCGCTCTCGAGGAGGAGCCGCTGCTGGGGGTCGATGAGTTCGGCCTCGGCGGGGCTGTAGCCGAAGAACGCGGCGTCGAACCGGTCGATGCCCTCGATGACCGAGGCCACCCGCACCAGGTTCCGGTCGGCCAGGTCGTCCGGGTCGCCGCCCGCCGCCAGGTACTCCTCGTCGGTGACCGGGCGGATGGACTCCTTCCCGGCGGCGAGGTTCGCCCAGAACTCCTCGACGGTGTCGGCGCCGGGGAAGCGCGCGGCCATGGCGATGACCGCGATGTCGTTGTCGTGCGCGTAGGCGCTCTGTGCTGTCTCATCCATCGTGCTGGGCCTTCTTCTGCTGGGTGGCCTGCTTGCGTGCCGCGCGCCGTCGCTGTGCTTGTTGCCGTGCCAGCTCCAGGGCGCTGCCCGGGGCGGAGCCGTCGGCCGGGGATGTCGCTGCCGGTGTGGCCTCCGGTGTGCCGTGGGCGGCCGGGAGGAGGCCGCTGCCGGTGAGGTGCCGGGCCAGCGCCTCGACCGTGGGGTGGCGGAAGAGGTCCACCACGCTCAGGTCGCAGCCCAGTCGGCTGTTGACCGCGGTCTGGGCCTTGACCAGCAGCAGGGAGTTGCCGCCGAGGTCGAAGAAGTTCTCCTCCGTGCCGACGTGGTCCCGTCCCAGTGCCTGGCACCAGATCGCGGACAGCTTCTCGCGCAGTTCCCTGTCGCCGGCCGTGGTCTCCTCCGCCGCGGCGGCGGGTCCGGCCGGCCCGGCCGCCCGCAGCACCCACCGGTCGGCGGCGCCCGCCCGCTGGGCGGCGTCGGCGGCACCGTGGTGGACGGCCCCGACGTCGGCACCGTCCTGGAAGACCACCCGGGCCGCCACGCGGTGCACCGTGCGCGCGGGGGCGAGCACTTGGCCGCGCACCCAGGGAGCGCCGCGGTCCACTCCGACGAGGACGTGCGGGGTGTCGAGGGAGCGGGCCAGGTCGAAGGAGCGCAGCGCGGCGGCCTCGTCCAGGATCCGGTAGCCGCGTGCCTCGGTCAGCTCCTTGAGGCCGTAGCCGCGGCTCATGCCGAGTTCGTCCCACATGCTCCAGGCCAGGCTGCGCGCGTCGAGTCCGGCGCGGCGCTGGTGTGCCGCGAGGGCGTCGAGGAAGGCGTTGGCCGCGGCGTAGGCGCCGCTCATGGCGCCGCCGAAGTAGCCGTTGACGGAGGAGAAGGAGAGGAAGGACCGCGCCGAGTGCGCCAGGGCCAGCCGGTGCAGGACCCATCCGCCGGTGACCTTCGCGGCCAGCGCCGCGCGCCACTGCTCCGGGTCGTACTCCGAGGCGGCGCGCTGCTCGAACTCCCCTGCCAGGTGGAGCACTCCGGCCAGCGGCGCCGACCAGTGGGCGGCGGCCTTCTCCACGGCGGCGCACACCTGCGCGACGTCGGTGATGTCGGCGGCGGCGTACTGTACGGCGCCGCGCTCGCGCAGTGCGCGGTAGGCCTCTATCCGCCGGGCGGTCTCCCCGCCCGCGGCGAGGTGGGCGTCCCAGGTGTGCTCTTCGGGGAGCTCGCTGCGGCCGAGGAGGAGGAGCCGGGTGCCGGGGGTCTTGAGCAGGTGTCCGGCGATGCGCGGGGCGACCCCGCCGAGCCCGCCGCTGATGACGTGGAAGCCTTCCTCGGCGCCGGGCCGGGTCTGCGGCAGCGGGTCGGGCAGCGGTGCCAGCCGGCGCACCCAGCGCCGGCCCGCCCGGTGGGCGACCTCGGTCTCGGTCGTCGGGACCGCCGCCTCGGCGAGGATCAGCCAGGCGATGTGGGCGGAGTCCTCGGCCGGTACGTCCACCCAGCAGGTGCTGAGCCAGGGCAGTTCCTGCGGGAGGCTCTTGAGGAGACCGCCCGCGGCCGCGTGGTCGTAGCGGGCGTGCTCGTCGGGCAGGACCTGCTGGTTCCGGCAGGTGACCAGGTGGAGCCGGACGCGCCGGCCGGGGACGTGCGCCTCCGCCAGGGCCCGGGTCAGGCACAGCAGGCTGTCGGAGCTGTCCCGTTGGGCGGCCAGCAGGGCCTCCACGGAGTCCGGTTCCTGGTGCGGGTCCCGGGCGGAGAGGGCGCCCAGGTGCAGGACGGCGTCCACCGGGCGGCCGTCCGCGGCCAGGCCGGCGAGCAGCCGGCGGTAGTCCTCGACGGCGTCGGCGCGGACGCGGTAGCGGGCCGCGTCCAGGCGGTCGTACTCCTCGGCCCCGGTGACGACCGTCGCCGTCGCGCCCTGGCTCCGGAGCCCGTCGGCCACCGCGTCGGCCACGTCGGCGGCCAGGTCCCCGTGTCCGGCCAGGATCAGGGTGTGCCGCGCCGGTTCCAGGGGCCGGTGGTGGACTTCGGCCCGCTGCCACACCGGGCGCAGGAACCAGTCCGGCACGGTGGCCGCGGTCTCGAGGAGGATCTCGGCGCGGCGTACGGCCTCGTCGAACTCCCCCGCCTCGAACTGCTTGCGCAGCCGGGTCCGCCGGATCTTGCCGATCTCGGTCTTGGGGATGTCCTCCGGTGTCACCGGTATCAGGTGGGCGGGGCTGACGCCGATCTCCCGGGTGACCTTCCCCCGGATCGTCCGCAGCGCCTGCCGGACGTCCTCGCCGGGGGTCACGCACACGAACAGCGCGAGCTCGTCGGTGCTCGCCGCGGGGTCGGTGCGCACCGCGCAGGCCGCGGTGAACGAGCGCTCCACCAAGGGGAGTTCCTCGGCGCACGCCTCGATCTCGTGGCTGTAGTGGTTGACGCCGTTGACGATGATGACGTCCTTGGCGCGGCCGGTGATGTACAGCTCGCCGGAGCGCAGATACGCGAGGTCACCGGTCTCGAACCAGCCCTCGTCGGTGAACGACTCCTCGTTCTGGGCCGGGTTGTCGTGGTAGCCGGAGGTCACCGAGGTGCCGCGGACCTGGAACCGGCCGACGGTCCCCTCGGGCACGATCCGGCCGAGGTCGTCGACGACGCGCATGGCGAAGCCGGGATAGGGCAGCCCGCAGCTGACGAACGCGCTCTCCTGGGGAAGGGGCTCGGGCGGCAGTTGCGCGTCCGTCACCACCGAGGAGGTCTCGGACATGCCCCAGCCGGGGTGCATGACGGTGGGCGGCATCCCGAACGGCGCCAGAACCTCCAGGAAGCGCCGGGCGGTCGCGGCGACGACGACCTCCCCCGCGTTCATCACCAGGCGGACCGGCGAGAGGTCCCAGGTGCGGCCGCCCATCCGGTGGGCGTGCTCGCCGAGCAGTCCGAAGGCGAAGTTGGGCGCCCAAGTCACGGTGGCCCGGTGGCGGTCAGCCAGGTCCATCCACCGCAGCGGGTCCTCCAGGATCCACGAGGTGGGCGCGTGGACCTGGCGGCAGCCCAGGAAGACGTCGCGGAGGTGGAACATCACCACGCCGGTGACGTGGTCGAGGGGGATCCAGTTCAGCGAGACGTCGTCCTCGGTCAGCCCGTTCATCGCGGCGGCGGCCGCGGCGCGGGTCAGGACGTTGCGGTGGCTGAGCCGGACCGCCTTGGGCAGGCCGGTGCTGCCGGAGGTCAGCAGCATCAGGAGCACGTCGTCGGGCTCCGCCGGGTGCCAGTCGTGGTCGGCCGACGCGGCGCGCAGCTCGGTCACGGTGGTGAGCCGGGGCGCGGGCCACTCCCGGCGCGCGGCCAGCTCGCCCAGCGCGGTCCCGTGTGCGGCGGAGGCGACGATCCAGGGGCGGTCCAGCATCCGCCAGACACCCTCCAGTTTGGCCACCGCCGCCGATTCGAGCTGGTAGGAGGGGGGAACCGTGAGCGGCACGGTGACGAATCCGCCCAGGACGCAGCCCCAGAGGGCCGCGAGGAAGTCCTCGGTGTCCTCGCACTGGAGGATGACCCGGTCCCCCGGGCGCAGCCCGCGCTGCCGCAGTCCGCCCAGCACCCGGGAGGCCTCCTCGGCGAGGCTCGCGTAGTCGCGTCGCGCGGTGCTGCCGTCGGCCCGTACGTGGACGACCTCGCCCTGCGGTCCGGCGGCGGTCGCCCGGCGCAGGGCCTCGGGCCAGGTGCGCGCGGCGGGTTCGGGCAGGGGCGGGCCTTCGCTGAGGGAGGGGACGGCCGCGCCGGGAGCCGTCCGGTCCGCGGCGGTGGCCGGGGCGGTGCCGTCGGGGGCGGCGGGTGTGCGCGCGGCCGCCGTTCCCAGGTGCAGCCGGCCCAGGGGCTCGGTCACCTCTTCGAGGCCGACCGCCGCGGAGCCGACGCCGGGCAGCGCTGTCAGGGCCTCCCGCCACTGCTCCGCCACGCCGATGTCGATCCGGGGAAACGGTTCGAGCGCGGTGAGGTCCGGGGTGCCCTCGGGGGTGCGGGGCAGCGCCGAGACGGCGACCAGGCGCGGTGCCTGGCCGGGGTGCGCGGTGGTGCGCCGCAGTTCCTTCGCCGCTTGCTCGACGGCGGACTCCCTGGTGGGGACGGCCAGTACGGTCGGCCGTCCGGGCTCGTCGTCGCGGGGCGGCAGCACCAGGAAGTCGCGGATGCCGTCCATCGCGAGCAGAGCGCGCTCCAGCGGCGCCGGGTCGAAGGTCTCGCCCGCTGCCGCCGGGGCGGGAGCCGGGCGTGTCCGGGGCGCGGGCAAGTCGCTGACGCGCAGCCGGGGTTCGGCGGTGACGGCGTCGAGCAGGGCGCGCAGGGCCTCGGCCAGGTGCTCGACGGTGTCCGGGTCGAAGAGGTCCGCGTCGTACTCGACGTGGCAGTGGAGGCCGCCGGGGGTGCCGTCGGCGTGGCGGCGCTCCAGCACGTCGACGAAGAGGTCGAACTTCGCCGTACCGGTCGGGACGGGCTCCAGCGTGGCGCGGTTGCCGCCGAGCCGCAGGACGGCCTCGGTGTTGTTCTGGAGGGCCAGCATCACCTGGAACAGCGGGTGCCGGTCGGCGGTCCTGGCGGGCTTGAGCTCGTCCACCAGGCGGTCGAAGGGCAGGTCCTGGTGGTCGTAGGCGGCCAGGTCCGCGTCCCGCGTCCGGGCGAGCAGTTCGCGGAACTCCGGGTCGCCGGAGGTGTCGGTGCGCAGCACGACGGTGTTGGTGATCAGGCCGACCAGGTCGTCGAGCGCCTCGTCGGCGCGCCCGGCCACCGGGGTGCCGATGGGGATGTCGCTGCCGCTGCCGCAGCGGGTGAGGAGGGCGGCGAGGGCGCTCTGCAGCACCATGAAGAGGCTGACGTCGCTGTCGCGTGCGAGGCCGAGGAGGTCGCGGTGGAGGCCGGGGGCGAGCTCCAGCTCCAGATGGCCGCCGCGGCGGGCGGAGGTCCGGCGCGCTCGGTCGACGGGCAGCGGTATCTCCTCCGGCAGCCCGGCCAGCGCCGTCCTCCAGAACTCCATCTGACGACCCATCAGGCTGGCTGCCGTGCCCTCCTCGCTCAGCAGGGCGCGCTGCCACAGGGCGTAGTCGGCGTACTGGACCGGCAGCGGCTCCCAGTGCGGCGCGCGGCCTTCGAGGCGTGCGGCGTAGGCGGCCGAGAGGTCGTCGGCCAGCGGGCGCAGCGACCAGCCGTCGGCCGCGGCGTGGTGCACGACGATGACGAGCGTGCGCGCTCCGGACGGGGGTCCGTACAGCCCGGCCCACAGGGGCGCGTCCCGCGTGAGGTCGAAGCGGTGGCGCGCCGCGGCGGCGACGTGGGCGCCGGTCTCCGGCTCGGGGCAGTCGACGATCTGGAGGACGGGCCGTACGGTACCGGGCGCGCGGATCTCCTGGTGCGGTACGCCGTCGGTCTGCGGCAGGAGCGTGCGCAGGCTCTCGTGCCGGTCGGTCACGTCGGCCAGGGCGGCCCGCAGGGCGTCGTGGTCGATCCCGTGGACCAGCCGGACGGCGAAGGGGATGTTGTAGGTGGCCGCCGCCGTGTCCAGCCGGCTGAGGAACCACAGGCCCTGCTGGGCGCTGGCGAGCGGGACGCGCTCCGGCCGCTCGGCCGGGGCCAGGGGCGGCCGGGCGGGGGCGGTCTCCGCGGAGTCCGGCAGGTGCTCGGCGATCTGGGCCGGGGTGGGCGTGGAGAAGACCACGGCCATCGGCACCTCGGCGCCGGTCGCAGCGCGCAGCCGGGTCAGCAGCCGGGCCGCGAGCAGGGACTGGCCGCCGAGGTCGAAGAAGTTGTCGTCGATGCCGACGGTGTCCCCGGGCAGCCGCAGGAGTTCCTCATAGAGCCGGCAGACCAGGGCCTGGGTCTCGGTGGCGGGGGCCCGGCCGCCGGCCGCCGCGGCGAAGTCGGGCGCGGGCAGCGCCCGGGTGTCCAGCTTGCCGTTGGCGGTCAGCGGCAGGGCGTACACGACGAGGCAGGCGGCCGGGACCATGTGCCCGGGCAGCAGCCCTGCCAGGTGGGCGCGGAGCTCCGCCGGGTCGGGGAGGTGCCCCGGGCGGGGCACGGCGTAGGCGAGGAGCGTCCGTTCGGCGGCGGCGTCGTCATCGTCCGTCGCGCGGGCGATGACGACGGCCTGGGCGACGTCCGGGTGCCGGAGGAGCGCGGCCTCGATCTCGCCGGGCTCGATACGGAATCCCCGGATCTTGATCTGCTGGTCGGCGCGCCCGGCGTACTCCAGCGTGCCGTCGGCGCACCGGCGGGCCAGGTCGCCGGTGCGGTACATCCGCTCCCCCGGTTCCCCGAACGGGTCGGCCACGAACCGCTCGGCGGTCAGCTCGGGGCGGCCGAGGTAGTCGCGGGCCAGGCCCGCGCCGGCCACGTACATCTCGCCCACCCGGCCGGGCGGCACCGGTTGCAGGCAGTGGTCCAGCACGTATATGCGCAGGTCCGGCAGCGGAGAGCCGATGGCGCTGCCCGCCCGCTCGTCCTCGGTCATCGCCCGGGTCACGCGCTGGTGGGTGACGTGGACGGTCGTCTCGGTGATGCCGTACATGTTGACCAGCTCGGGCGCGTCCTCGCCGTGCCGGTCGGTCCAGGGGCGCAGGCGGGCGGGTTCCAGGGCCTCGCCGCCGAGGACGACGTAGCGCAGGGCGAGCCCGTCGGCGTCCGGGGCCTCCCCGTCTGCCTGGATCAACTGCCGGAAGGCGGAAGGGGTCTGGCTCAGGACGGTGACGCGCTCACGGCGCAGCAGTTCCAGGAAGTCGCGGGGGGAACGGCTGGTCGCGTGCGGGACGACCACGAGACGGCCGCCGTGCAGCAGCGCGCCCCAGATCTCCCAGACGGAGAAGTCGAAGGCGTAGGAGTGGAAGCACGTCCACACGTCCTCCTCGCCGAAGGTGAAGTGCGCGGCGGACGCCTCGAAGAGCCGGACGACGTTGGAGTGGGGGATCCGCACCCCCTTGGGGCGGCCGGTGGAGCCGGAGGTGTGGATGACGTACGCGATGTCGTCCGTGGTGAGCGGTGCCGTCCGGTCGGCGGCGGTGAGGTCGGCGGCGGGGCGCGCGGCCAGGTCGCGGTCGACGGCGGGGTCCCCGAGGACGACCGTGGCGGTGTCCAGGTCCGGCAGCTCCCGCACGGTGTCGGCCCGCGTCACGAGGATCGGGGGGCGCGTGTCCTCGATCACCGCGCGGAGCCGTTCGACGGGATAGCCGGGGTCCAGGGGCACGTAGGCGGCGCCGGACTTGAGCACGGCGAGGAGGCCGGCCACCAGGTCCACGGAGCGGGGCAGCGCCAGGGCCACGGTCCGCCCCGGACCCGCCCCGCGCTCGACGAGCAGGCGGGCGAGCCGATTGGCGCGGGCGTTGAGCTCCCCGTAGGTCAGGGCGGTGCCGTCGCAGGTGACCGCCACCGCGTCAGGAGTACGGGCCGCCCGCTCCTCGAAGCGCGCGGGCACCGTGGCACCGGCCCCGGGCCGCCGCGTGCCGCCGGCGCGGTCGTACGAGGGGTGTTCCCCGGCTCCCAGCAATGTCGTACGGCCCAGGGGCAGTTCCGGCTCGGCGGCGGCGAGCTGGTCGAGCAGGCGCAGGAACCGCTCCTGGTGGTCGGCCAGCGCGGCCTCGGTGTACAGCGCGGGGTTGGCGTCGAAGAAGAGGCGCAGCCCGGTGCCGTCCGCACCTGGCCGCACGACCACCGACAGGTCCTCCACGGGGCCCGCCGACAGGTGGTGGTTGGTCGCGGGGTGGCCGGCGAAGGAGGGTTCGCCCGCGAACGACATGAAGTTGACCAGGGGGCCGTGCAGGCGCCGGGAGCCGCCCAGCAGTCTGAGGTCACGGCGCAGTTCCTCGCCGCGGTACCGCTGGTGCGCGCGCAGGTCGCGCAGTTCCGCGGCGACGGAGCGGACGAGTTCGCCGATGGTGGTGGCCGGGGTCAGGGCCAGGCGCAGCGGCAGGATGCCCGACGTCACGCCGGGGGTCCGCAGGGCGGCGGAGCCGCGCCGGTTCAGCACGGGCACGCCGAGGACGATGTCCGGGGCGCCGGTGGAGCGGTGGACGTACGCCGCGGTGGCGGCGAGGAAGAGTTCGGCCAGGCCCGCGCCCATGCGCTCCGCGGCGGCCGTCAGCCGTGCGGTGTCGGCCCCGGTCAGGACGGTGGAGCGGCGGAGCGACACCGGGGACGGAGCTGCGGTGCCTTCGGTGAGGCCGACGGCGTCGGGGGCATCGGCGAGGCGTGCGCTCCAGTAGGCGCGGTCGCGTTCGTGGTGTCCGGACGCGCGGTAGGCGCGCTCCTCGTCGAGGAGTCTGCTCAGGGGAGCGAACGCCTCCTTGACCTGCTGCCCGGAGGCGAGCGCGGTGTACGTCTCGGCCAGCCGCTGGATGACGAGCTTGAAGCCGTAGCCGTCGAGCAGGACGTGGTGCGCGCGCAGGTACCAGAACCAGCGGTCGGGCGCCGCCTTGACGAGGGCCTGCGTGAAGAGCGGCCCCTCGGTGAGCTCGACGGCGGTCGCGAGGTCGGCGCGCATCCATGTCTCGGCCGCCGCGCGCGGGTCGGGTTCCTCGCTGACGTCCATGAGGTGCAGGGGCCAGTCGGCGGGCGGCGTCACGTGGGCGCGCGGTCCGTCGGCGGTCTCGGTGAGGCGCAGCCCGAACGTCTCCGCCTCGGCGACCGTGCGGCGCAGCGCGGTCTCGAAGAGCTCCGTGTCGACCGGGCCGTGGATCTCCACGTACTCACCGGTGTTGTAGGCCGCGTTCGCCGGGTCGAGCCGCTGGGCGAACCAGATGCCCTCCAGCGCACCCGACAGCGGGAGGCCGGCGTCCTCAGGAAAAGACATCGCTTCAGTCCTTAATAGATTGCACGGAAGGAGCCTGGCGAGACAATCGCACGGGGTAATGTCGAGGCGCTGATGGCCGGTTCCGCGAGCGACAAGCGCCACGGAAGAGGCATTCCTTCCTTCAAGATCCACCCTGCACGAGGAAAAGTCGGCCGGTCAAGTGAAAGGCTGCGAATGTGGAGGTGAACGGAGGTCGTGGCGCGTGAATGCAGCCCCAACAAAGCTGTACTGACTGCCTGTTGAGCGAATTTCAGGATGCCCGGAGGCGATTCCGCGGTCACTTCCGGAAGCCATACCTCAAGGTTATGCACCCATGACCAACCGGACTTGGACAGGCATGGGGCCGGATCCTCATAATTCCCTCAGGCTTTATTTCATTTCCTGGAGACGGTGAAAGGCACCTGGTATGCACCGCGTGTTGTGTCCGCTGGAGACCTTCTATGCCGCGCAGCGGAGCCGCGCCGTGGTCTCCTGCACCGTGCGCGGTGACATCGACGAGTCGCTGCTCGCGGCGGCGTTCGCCGCCCAGCTCGCGCGGCACCCTTCGTTGCGCAGCCGGATCGAGCCGGAGGGGGCGGGCCACGCCCTGCGCCCGCTGAGCGGTCCCGACGTGCCGGAGCTGGTCGTGCTGCCGGGCGGCCCGGACGGTCTCGCGGACGAGCTCAACGCCCCCTTCTCCGCCCACGGCCCCCTGGCCCGGGCCGTCCTGCTCCGCGGCGGGGCCGAGCACACCTTCGTCCTGACCTTGGACCACACCGTCTGCGACGGGCTCAGCGCCCTCGCCCTGCACGACGCCCTGTGGGGCGCCTATTCCGCGCTCGCCACCACGGGCACGGCCGCCCCGCTCCCCCGGGAGGACTGGCCGGCCGCTGTCACGGACCGGCTTCCACCGTGCCCCGACGAGGAGGTCCAACAGCACCTCGCCCGTCGGATCGAGCACGCGCGGAGGTTCCCCGTCACCTCGCTGCCGTACGAGGCCGCGACAGGGAACCACGAACCGCACCGGCGACGGGTGGAAGTGCGGCGTCTGCTGCTCTCGTCCGACGCGACCGCACGACTGCTGCGCTTCTCACGGGCCACGGGGGTGTCCATGCAGGGGCTGGTCGCGGCCGCGCTCCTCATCGCCGTCCGGCGCAGGCTCGGCGGCGGCGCGGGGCCCCGGACGCTGGGCTGTCTCTCGCCCGTGGACCTGCGGTCCCGGCTGACGCCACCGCTGCCCCGCGAGCTCATGCTCCCGGCCGTCGCCACGTATCTGGACGCGCTGGAGGTCACCGGCGACGACGACCCCGTGGAGCTGGGGCGGCGGCTGGGCGCGAACCTGCGCTCCGCCGTCGGACGCGGGGACTTCCTGCGGGAGTTGCGCATACAGCAGCACGTGCCGCGCCACCCGGGGCTGATGACCACCAGCGTGGTGGCGACCAACCTCGGCGCCCACCGCACTCCCCCGGCCCCACCCGGCCTGAGCCTCACCGACCTGCGCGTCATCCCGGTCCGCGAGCGGTACTACCCCGAGGCCGGACGCGGCCCCGTGATGGGGTGCATCGCTTCTTTCGACGGCCGGCTCCGCGTCGAATTCCCCTACAGCACCGAGTGCTTCACCGGCGAACAGATCCAGGAGGTCCGCGACGCCGCGCACGCGATCCTGCTCTCCCTCACGGACAGGGCCGCAGTGGCCCGGGCGTATGTCTGAGGCGGGAGTGGCCGACGCCCCGGGCGGACAGCGGCTCCGCCCGTCCCGGCCGAGGCGGGCCTGCTGCCCGTGAGGGCAGGGACGGCTCAGGCCAGGACGGCCACGACCACCGCGAGAGAGGGCCGACGGGACAGGAGGAACTCCTGGGTGGGGCGAGGCCGGTCGACAACCGGCTGATCATCGCGCGCCTGCGGGACCGCCGGGCCGCGTCAAGAACGGCGCCGGAGCCGTACGGCCGAGCGGATGAGGAGCGGAGTGAGCAGCACCATCGCGAACAGGCGCAGGCTCTGCACGCTGGAGATCAGCGGCACGTTCGCGTGTGTGGACACGGCCGTCGCGAGGACGGCGTTGATGCCGCCCGGTGTGGTGGCCAGATAGGCGTCGGCCAGCGGGATGTGCGCGGTGACGGACAGCAGCCAGGCCAGGGCCGCGCACGCGGCGCTGACGGCGAGGGTGCAGGCCAGGGTGATCGGCAGCAGATGCCGTACGCGTACCACGGCGGGGCGGGTGAAGCGCAGGCCGATGTCCAGGCCGACCGCGGTGAACAGGGCTGTACGCAGCAGGCCGGTCGGTGCGAAGCCGGTGGCGAGGCCGGTGCCCGTCGCGGCGGCGGCGAGCAGCATCGGACCGAGCAGCACGGGACTGGGCAGGCGCACCCAGCGCCCGGCCACGGAGCCGACGGTCGCGACAACTGCCAGCAGCAGCAATCCTGTTCCCTGTCGCGGTCCGTCGACCAGGTGCCACGCCACCGCTCGGGCCACTGCCCGCCCGGGGGTGGTGGGGGTGGAGACGAGCAGTGCCTGGACGAGCACGGGAGCGGTGGCGGCGACGAGGGCGACGCGCAGGTATTGCATGAAGGCGACGAGGCGGGGGTCGGCGTCGAGCTCTTCGGCGCAGGAGACCACGGCGGCCGATCCGCCGGCGACCATGCCCAGCGTCGCGGTGGCCCGGTCCACGCGCCCGACCCGTGTCAGCACCGCGGCGGCGGCCAGGCCGAGCACGGCGGTGGCGGCGGTGACCGCCGTCAGCGGGAGGACGGCCGCCGACGCCTGGTCGAGGGTTCGCGGGTCGAGGTAGCTGCCCATCAGCACGCCGAGGAGTGCCTGGGAGCAGCGGTTCACTCGTACGGGGAGTCTTCCGGCGGTGAATCCGGCGAGCGCGAGGGCGAGTCCGGCCAGCATCGGGGCCAGCAGATGCGGGGCGGGCACCAACGGCTCGGCCACCTCGCCCACGGCGTACGCGGCTACGGCGAGGGCCGGCCATACGGTCCGGCGGCGTCGGGGAGGGTGGGCGAGCGAGGGCGGCGGGGCTACCGCGCACCGGGGAGTCGTGACCACATCCGAGAAACTACATGATGTAGAAGTTCGCTACCGTCGTGACATGCGGAACGACGAACGACGTCCCGGCGCGGCCCGATTGGCGTGGCGGGTCCTGCTCACACCCGAACAACTGCCCGAGACGCTGGGCGTCTTCCTGCGCGAGGCCGAGATCTGCTGGCACCCGCCCCACCCGCAGGCCGGAGCCGCCCCCTCGGGTGACGGCTCACCGCTGCGACTGCCGGACCCGGCCGGCGGGATCCTGACCGCGCGGCGCCACCACGGCGGATTCACCCGCTGCGAACGCGCCGGAGCGAAGGTGTTCACCTGGCTGGCCCGCAGGCCGGCGTGGACACGCACCCGCCGCCGCAGGGTGACCCTTCCGGCGGGGGCCACCGTCACGCTCCGCCGCGCGGGCGCCGCGGACCTACGGGCGGTGACCGCCCTCCACGCCCTGTGCGCGCCGCCCACCGGGCCAGGGGCCGCCGGGCTGCCGACCCGTAAGGCACTGCCCCGCCTGCTGTCCCCGCGGGTGGGCACCAGCGTCCTCGCCGAGGCGCCCGGCCGGCGGCCCGTCGCCTGGGCCTCCTTGTCCTGCGACGGCCCCGACGCCGACGCGGTCCTGCTGGTCGCCGACGCGTGGCGGCACCGCGGCCTGTGCACCGTCCTGCTCCAGGAACTGCACCGGGCCGCCCGCACCGCCGGCGCCCGGACCCTGTGGATCCACGCCGCCGACGACGACCCGGCCGTCAAGCGCGCGGCGGCCGAGCTGAGACTGGCCGTGGCGGCCGGGGACGACGGTGGCCCGACGGGCCTCTCCACGTCGCTCTCTCCCGCACCGGTCGTGTGGCCGCGGAAAGCCCCCGTCCGGGGAGATCACGACCGACGGGCGAAGACGTACACCGCGTTCCTCATGAGGAAGTCAGGGCCCAGCGGCCGCCCGTAGCCCGTGGCGGCCTCCTGCGCGGGCACGTC
Organism: Streptomyces sp. NPDC051173; assembly: GCF_040689515.1. Taxonomy (NCBI): domain Bacteria; kingdom Bacillati; phylum Actinomycetota; class Actinomycetes; order Kitasatosporales; family Streptomycetaceae; genus Streptomyces; species Streptomyces sp. NPDC051173. The sequence continues at coordinate 175,043 of NZ_JBFBBD010000003.1, read as the reverse complement.
GCGCGTCTCCCAGCCCAGGACCGACAGGCGCGCTCCCGGTGCGGGCCGCTGGTCCGTGTGGAGCAGGTCACTGACGTCGACGCCCGCGCTCCTGGCGTTGTCCCGGATGATGTCGGAGTCCAGGGCCTGCCGCATGTCCCCCACGTACTCCACCGCCAGCCGGCTGCCGGGGGCGGAGAGCCGGTGGATCTCGTGGAACAGGTCTTCCTCGGCCTCGGGCGGGAGGTAGGGCAGGAGGCCCTCGGCGAGCCAGGCGGTGGGCCGCGTGCGGTCGAACCCCGCCTTCTCCAGGGCCGCCGCCCAGTCGAGCCGCAGGTCGACGGGCACCATCCGGTGGTCGCAGGCCGTGGTGGCGCCGTACTTCCGCAGGACCTTCGTCTTGAAGTCCAGCACCAGAGGTTGGTCGGTCTCGAAGACGACGGTGCCTCCCGGCCAGGGCAGCCGGAACGGCCGGGTGTCGAGACCCGACGCCAGCAGCACGATCTGGGTGACACCGGCATCGAGGACCCGCTGGAAGTAGTCGTCGAAGGCACGGGTACGCACGGCCACATAGGTCTCCACGCCCGGCGCGCTCGACTCCCCCTCTATGGCCGACGCCTCGGCCACGGTCGTCGGCAGCGGCAGCGGCGACCCGGCCTCCTCGACGAAACGAACCGCGTACGGGTCCTTCGCCAGGGCATCGGCCCGACTCGTCTCGACGGCTCTGCCGGCGGCGACCGCCAGTGCCGTGATGCCGATCCCCGAGACGATGTCCCACTCTTGTTCCGAGTTCACGGGTGCCTCCGCACGATCGGGCTGCCGGCTTCCCGCGCATCGGCCACGGGACGACAGCCGTTGAAATGTTGACCATGCTAGGCCGTGCTCAGTAGGCCTTGTGCCCGCGTGCCCGGGCGGATCGGCGGCCGGGAATGAGTTGGCCTGATGTGGGTGTGCGTTCAAGCCGTCGCAGCACCTCACGAGGAGCCGGACAACCCGTCAGATCCGGTGAGGTCGCATGGCAATGTGGCCGATGGCCGTCCCGGTGTGTGGCTCAGGGGGTACGCGGCGGGGAGGGCGGGATCGAACGCCATGCCGTAGGGCTGACACTCGATACCGAAGTTGACAAGACGGAGGGGTGTGCCGGAAATCATTGGGTGAACCACGCACCCCACCGGCAGAATGCGACCATGAACGACCAGTCCGACCACATCCCCGACGCCCCCGCGGCGGCCCGGGCAGCCCACCTGATCACCACACCCATCACCGCGGAGCTCGTGCGCGGCGCTCTGGAGCTGGAGCGCACCGAGCACGGAGTGCTGCCGCACCGGCTGCCCGCCCGGGCCCGCGCGCAGTGCCCCGACGGGCAGCTGGCCATGGTGGAGGCCCAGCCCTCCGGCGTACGGCTGGCGTTCCGTACGCGCGCCACCGTCGTCGAGCTGGACACGCTCCGCACCAAGATGGCCTACCAGGGCGCCCCGCCGCGGCCCGACGGTGTGTACGACCTCCTCGTCGACGGCCACCTCGCCGGGCAGTCCCACGCGACCGGCGGCAACGTGCTGACCGTGGACATGGCCACCGGCTCCGCCGAGACCCGGCCCGGCCCCGTCGGCACCGTCCGGTTCCCCGGCCTCCCCGACCGCGTCAAGGACGTCGAGATCTGGCTGCCGTTCAACGAGATGACCCAGCTGGTCGCGCTGCGCACCGATGCCCCGGTCGAGGCCGCGCCGGACGACGGCCGCAAGAAGTGGCTGCACCACGGCAGTTCGATCAGCCACGGATCCAATGCCGCGAGCCCCACCACGATCTGGCCCGCGCTGGCCGCCTCCCTCGGCGGCGTGGAACTGACCAACCTGGGCTTCGGCGGCAGCGCCCTGCTCGACGCGTTCACCGCCCGGACCCTGCGGGACACCCCCGCGGACCTGATCAGCGTCAAGATCGGCATCAATCTCGTCAACACCGACCTGATGCGGCTGCGCGCCTTCGGCCCCGCGGTGCACGGCTTCCTCGACACCATCCGTGAGGGGCACCCCACCACGCCGCTCCTGGTGGTCTCGCCCATCCTGTGCCCCATCCACGAGGACACCCCGGGGCCCAGCGCCATGGACGTCAGCGACCTCGGCGCGGGAATCCTCCGCTTCCGGGCCGCGGGCGACCCCGCGGAGCGGGCCGCCGGGAAGCTGACGCTCAACGTCATCCGCGACGAACTGGCCCGCCTCGTGAAGCAGCGGGCGGCCGACGACCCGAACCTGCACTACCTCGACGGCCGGGACCTCTACGGCGAGACGGACTTCGCCGAACTCCCGCTCCCCGACCAACTCCACCCGGACGCCGCCGCCCACCGCCGCATCGCCGAACGCTTCGCGGCCCTGGCCTTCACCCCCGACGGCCCGCTCGCGGCCGAGCGCGCCTGAAACCAGCGGGGTGGGGTCGGCACACCGACCCCACCCCTGCGGGAAGGAATCACCCCTCGCAACTGTTCTGCGCAAGCAGTGAATTCACACTGCTGCACAGAGAGGTGAGACGGTGTCAGTTGTACTCGACGAGGAGACCCGCGAGCTGCTGGACGGCAGGAACTTCGCCGCCGTCGCGACGCTGAACAGCGACGGCGGACCGCAGACCTCGGTGGTCTGGATCGCACGGGACGGGGACGCGGTGCTCTTCTCCACCACGGCAGGGCGTCAGAAAGCCAGAAATCTCGCGCGGGATCCACGGGTCAGCATCACGGTCCTCGACTCCGAGAACCCCTACCGCTCCGTGGACATCCGCGGCACCGCCGAGCTGATCGAGGACCGGGGGAAGTCACTGCCCGATCTGCTCTCGCGGAAGTACCGCGGAACGAACGCGCCGGCCGAGCCGGAAGAGGTGCTCCGGCTGATCGTCCGGGTGACGCCGCGGAAAGTCACCGGGTTCACCGGGCGGCACGCTGTCCGACGGGCCGAGTGACCGTCCCACGCCGAAGCAGTCCGCATGCTCACCATGGCCGTGGAACCGCGAACGGTCCGACACGACCCCGCCACAGCGGGGCGGCAGCCCAACAGGGGCTGTCGCCCCGTCATTTCACGTGTCACTTATGACACAGAGGCACCGGCGACAGGTTCTCCACATAGCGTGCCGCGACATAGCCGGGCTTCGAGGCCAGCAGATACCACAGGTCGTTGCCGGCGATGTTCTGCCCGTGCTTCTTGCAGGACAGCTCGACGACCGTCCCCGGTTTGAGCGCACCGAGGAACGTGGAAGCGGACTTGGGCTGTTCGCGGATCGACAGGGGCAGTCTGGAGACCACCTTGCCCTTGGGTGCCACGGCGGCCGGTGCCGCGGGTGCCCCGGCCTGGCTGTCCTGGGCTCCTGCCGGAGCTGCGGCCAGGAGTGCTCCGGAGCCTGCCAGCAGGACCGCCGCGCCTACGGCGGCCATGCGGCGCATCGATGGATACATCATCTCTTGCTCCCTTTCCATCCTCGAGGGTGTCAACGGGAGTTACATGACGTATGACCCACGAGGGAACGGAAGGGTTGCCCCGCTCCGGGCAGGACGCGACCGCGGTGACGGGTCGCGCCCGGCGAAGAAGTCGTCAACAGCGCAGCGCGGGGCGGGGCCTGTGGGGGCCGGGGGTGCTCCCGGAGGCCCCGCCCCGCGCGCTGTGGGATGGGCCGCGGCCACCTACCAGGTGACCGGCAGCCCGTGCAGACCGAAGATCGCCGCGTCGTTCTTCAGCGGCAGGTCGTCGACGCTCCCGGCCAGCCGGAGCCCGGGGACGCGGCGGAGCAGGGTCTCGTAGACGATCTCCAGCTCCATCCGCGCGAGGCTCTGGCCGAGGCACTGATGCGGGCCGTGCCCGAACGCGAGGTGCTGGCGCGCGCCGCGGTCGACGTCGAGCTCGTCGGGGTTCTCGAACACCGCGGGGTCGCGGTTCGCCGCGCCGCCGAGCGCGAAGACACCCTCGCCGACGCGGATGGTCCGTCCACCGATCTCGACGTCGTCCTTCGCCACGCGGGCGGTGATGATGTCGGTGATGGTGAAGTACCGCAGGAGTTCCTCGACGACGTCCGGGGCCGAGGCGGGGTCGTCGGTGATCCTCGCCCGCAGCTCCGGCCGCTCCAGCAGGGCCAGCGTGCCCAGCGAGATCATGTTCCCGGTCGTGTCGTGCCCGGCGGTCAGCAGGAGGAACGCCAGGTCGACCAGGGCGGCGTGGTCGTACGTGCCCGCCTCCCGGCCCTTGGCGATCTGGCGGCTGAGCAGGTCGTCCTCGGGGGACTCCTCCTTGCTCGTCACCAGCTCGTCCAGATAGGTCTGGAGGTCGAAGAACGCCTGCTGCCGGGTCAGCGGCGGGAGGGCCATGCTGAGCATGCGGGAGGTGCGGTCCTCGAAGAAGTCGCGGTCGGCGTCGGAGACGCCGAGCAGCTCGCAGATGACCAGCGACGGCACCGGGAAGGACAGCGCCTTGACCAGATCGGCCGGCTTGGGGCCGGCCAGCATCTCGTCGACGCACGCGTCGACGATGTCCTGGACGCGCGGGCGCAGCGCCTCCATCCGCCGGAAGGTGAACTCGCCGACCACCGCGCGTCGTGCCGTGGTGTGTTCGGGCGCGTCCATGCCGGCCAGGGAGAGCGTGGAGTCCCGGTCGCTCTTGGCCTGTTCGACGAGCATCGGGAAGTCCGGATGTCCCCGGTCCGAGCTCAGGCGGGTGTCGGCCAGCGCCTTGCGGACGTCCTCGTACCTGGTCAGGATCCACGCGGGCCTGCCGGTGGGCAGGGTCACCTTGGACACCGGGCCGGCCTCGCGGAGACCGGCGTACTCGGCGGGCAGCTGGTACGGGCATTTACGGGGGACGGGGAAGGCGAGCGCGGTGTCGTCGTCCTCGGCGGGTGCGGTCACGGAACTTGGCTCCTGAGCAGTGCGTTGGCAGGGGTGCGCCGGGCTTCCGGCGTGGTCCGGCGGCCCGCCCGCGGCCCTTCGCCATCGGTGATGGTCCTGGGAGGGCCGCGGGCGCGCTCTGCCGGATTCCGGCGTGCCGTCTCAGACGGGCTTCTGCGCGGTCAGCAGGACGGAGCCGAACTCGTCGACGTCGATCATGGCCGCGGGGCTGAACTTCTCGTCCGCGTCCTCGTCGAAGACGGGGTCCAGGTCCTGCTCGCTGCGGCTCATCTGCTCGAAGGTCTGGCGCACGCTCTGCTCGGTGATGTCGCGGAGTTCGACGAACCGCAGGCCGGCACGGCTGAGCATGGGCACGTAGTCCTCGGGGCGGGCCAGCGTCATGATGAAGTCACGGAGCAGGCGGTCCACGGCGGGCTTCTTGTCGGCCGGGATCGGGGCGCGCTCGAAGAAGTCGGTCAGCACCAGCCGGCCGCCGGGGCGCAGCACCCGGCGGATCTCGCTGAAGACCCGCTCGCGGTCGGGCATGTGGAAGATCGACTCGATGGCGATGGCCGCGTCGAAGGAGTTGTCAGGGAAGGGCAGTTCCATGGCGTCGGCGTGGCGGAACTCCACCCGGTCGGCCAGCCCGGCCGCCTCGGCGAGCCCGGTGGCGCGGGCGATCTGGTCCCGGCTGATCGCGATGCCGGTGACGTGCGCGCCGGTGCGCTGGGCGATCCGCATGGCGGGCTGCCCGACGCCGCAGCCGACGTCGAGCACCTGGTGGCCCTTGTCGAGCCGCAGGGCGTCGGTCATCAGGTCGGTGAGCCGGTCGGCCGCCTCCACCAGAGGCACCTCGTTGTCGTCGAGGTCCCAGTAGCCGAGGTGCAGGCTGCCGCCCTGGGCGGTGGTGTCGAGCGCGGTCAGGCGGTCGTAGAGGAGGCCGACCTCTTCGGGGACGGGGATGGTGGTGGGGTTCGACATGAGGGTTCCTCCGTTGTGTTCATGCGGGAAGTTCACAGCACGCGGCGCACAGGGCGCGATCGCGTGGATTCAGCGGGGGTTTGGCAGAGAAAGGCGGCGGGCTCGGCCGCGAGGCGCTTTCACATCGACGATGTCGGCGGTTGCGCGTGAGGAACACGCTACCGGTCCGGTGGCGAACAAGGAACAGTTCACCAGGGCGAATATCGGCGTTCTTCGCGGGAACAACGCGCTCAGTCCGCTATTTTGACGAGCATCTTGCCGGTGTTCGCGCCTCGCAGCATTTCGATGAATGCGGCCGGCGCGTTCTCCAGCCCCTTCACGACGGTTTCCCGGTGAATGATCCGGCCGTCGGCCAGCCAGCGGCCCATTCGGGTCAGGAACTCGTCCTTCAGATCGCCGTATTCCCCGACGAGGAAGCCGCGCAGGGTGATTCCCTTGCCGATGGCCTGCATCAGGTTCCGGGGGCCGACGATCTCGCCCTTCAGGTTGTACTGCGAGATGGCGCCGCAGAGCGCGAAGCGCGCGCCCATCCTGCCCAGGAGCAGGGCTGCGTCGAGGTGTTCGCCACCGACGTTGTCGAAGTAGACGTCGATACCGCCGGGCGCGGCTTTCGCCAGTTGTTCCCGGACGGGCCCGTCCTTGTAGTTGAACGCGGCGTCGAAGCCCAGTTCCTCGGTGAGCCAGGCCACTTTCTCCGCGCTCCCGGCCGATCCGATCACTCTGGCCGCGCCGGACAGCCGGGCGATCTGGCCGGCCAGCGATCCGACGGCGCCCGCGGCCGCGGAGACGAACACGACGTCGCCTTCGCGGAATCGGGCGGCCTTGAGCAGCCCCGCGTAGGCGGCGTGGCCGGTCATGCCCAGCACACCCAGGTACGCGCCGGGCGGTGCGAGGGCGGGGTCGATCCGCACCGCGCCGGCGGCGCCCACGACGGCGTACTCCCGCCAGCCCAGGCCGTGCAGCACCAGGTCACCGACGGCGAGACCCGGCGAATGCGACACGACGACCTCGCCGACCGCGCCCCCGTCGAGTGCCTTGCCGACGGCGAACGGCGGTACGTAGGACCTGACATCGGTCATCCGCCCGCGCATGTACGGGTCGACGCTCATCACCAGATTGCGCACCAGCACCTGGCCGGCGCCCACCGGGGGCAGCTCCGCCTGCACGACCGAGAAGGTCTCCGAGGTCGGCCAGCCGACGGGGCGGGCGGCGAGCCGGACTTCGGTTCCCCTGGACGGAACGGTCATCACTCTCCTCAACTACCGTAAATAATGGGGCCGGTGTCCGGCACCACGGATGCGCGCCTCAGGATGCGAGGAGGCGCAGGCGGTCCCTGCTTCCGTCCGCGTGAGGGGGCGCGAGGGTGTCTCGCCAGTTCCTCATCGCGGATTCGATGTGTTCGGCGGCGCCTTCGAGCAGCATGAGGCCGATCCGGTCGACGTGCCGGTTCCGCCACGGCTCCATGTCGGTGCCCGCGACCCATTGGTTGAACGCCCCCAGCGCCGGTCCGGTCTGGATCTGGTAATTCACCTTGCCCGAGCCGTCGCCCGCCATGGCGAGGCGCGTCGTGTGGAAGAAATACCAGCGGAAGACGAGCGCCATCTTCTGTTTGGGCTGTGCTTCGGCCTGGGTGATCTCGGCGTCCCTCCCGCGCGAGCGGAGATAGTCGCGGACTTCCTCCCAGACGCGGTCGAGGCTCCTGCCGAAATACGTCCTCTCCAGCAGGGAGCGCGTTTCCGCCGGGATGTCCTCGATGCCGTCGTGGTGCGAGTAGAGGGAGAAGAGTTTGTTGGCCCGGGTGGGGAAGAAAACTCCCTTGCGGAGCACCTGGACCTTGGCGCCCAGCTCGAACATGTCACCGGCCGGCGCGTAGGCGGTGTCGGCGATGCCGGCGTCCTGGAGCATGTCCTTGACCGCGTCGCTCGTCGCGGCTTCCACCGTGCACTGGTTGACGGAGCCGGTGAGGACGTAGTCGGCGCCCAGCATGAAGGCCGCCGCCACCGCCGCGGGTGTGCCGAGGCCGCCGGCGAGGCCCATGCAGAGGGGTTCGGCGTAGCCGTACGTCTCCTGCGCCTCCTGCCGGAGCCGGAGCATGGCCGGCAGCACGACCGTGGCGACGCCGCCGTCGGTGTGTCCACCGGAGTCGGCCTCGACGGTGATGTCGTGGCTCATCGGCACCTGCCGGGCGAGTTCCACCTGCTCGTCGGTCAGCGCGTTCTCCCGGCGGAGCTTCTCCAGCACCGCCTCGGGGGCGGGCGCCATGAACGCCCGCGCGACCTCCGGGCGCGACACCTTGGCCACGATGCGGTGCTCGCACACCGGCCTGCCGTCGGCGCCGCGCCGGAGCCCCCGTGCCCGGTGGAGGACGAGCGCGGGCGACATCTGCATGAAGGCCGACGCCTCGATGACGCGCACGCGGTGGCGCGCCAGCAGGTCGATCAACTCGCGCTCGGCCGCGGGGTCGTCGTGATCGGCGAGCACGTTGACGCCGTAGGGCTCCCCCTTGGTGAGGCCCTTCTGGATGTCCAGCACCCCGCGCTCGATCTCGGGGAGCGACAGGCCGCCGGTCCCCAGGAAGCCGAGCATGCCGTTCCTGCCGAGCCTGACGACCATCTCGGCCGAGGCGATGCCCCGGTACATGCCGCCCACGAGGTAGGCGTGGCGCAGCCCCATCCGCTCGCGGAACACGGGGCTGCCCAGGGCGGCCGCCGGAGCGGCGGGCAGCGGGGCCGGGCGCGGGGCGGAGCGGATCTGGTCGATGAGTTTGGTGAGCACCCGGCCGCCGAGTTCGACGAAGTCGGTGACGCCCTGGTCCAGGAGGTGACGCACGCTGTCGGTCCAGCGCACGGGCCGCACGATCTGTTCGGTGAGCGTGCGCGCGGTCTCGCCGGGGCCGTACGGGCGGGCCGTCGCGTTGGCGATCACGGGGGTACTCGGGTCGCCGAGGGCGAACCCGTCCACGAAGCGGGCGAAGTCCTGCCGGGCCTGGCGCATCAGGGGGGAGTGGAAGGCGCCGGACACACTCAGCTTCGCGCAGCGGACGCCACGCGATTCGAGGTAGGGCACCAGCGCGCGGATGGTGTCGGTGTCGCCGGAGACGACCTTCTGTGCCGGTGCGTTGTCGTTGGCGACCGTGAGGGCGGAGAAGCCGCCCTCTTCGAGGAGCACGCGCAGCTGTTCCGGGTCGACCCCGACCACCGCCGCCATGCCGCCGCCCTTCGCCTGGGCCATCAGGGCACCGCGCCGCTGGACGAGGCGCAGGCCGGTGGTGAAGTCGAACGCGCCGGCGGCGTGCAGCGCGCTGTACTCCCCCAGGCTGTGACCGGCGAGGAAGGCCACCTCGTCGTCGTTGTGCTCACGCCACTGCCGGTAGGCGAGCGCGCCGACCACGAACAGCGCGGGCTGGGTGTACTCGGTGCGGCCCAGTTGCTGTCCCGGGTCGTCCAGGCACAGCTCGCGGACCGAGTAGCCGAGCACGCCGGAGGCTTCCTGGACGAGTTCGGGGTAGGCGTCGAACAGCTCGCGCCCCATCCCGCGCCGCTGCGCTCCCTGGCCGGGGAAGACCACTGCCTTCATGTCAGCGGCCTCCCCGTGCGGAGAGAGCGACCGGGACCTCGGCGGCGTACAGCCTGTCGCAGAGGCGCATCAGCTTGTCGAGCGACTCGGGGGCCGTCATGACCTCGGCGTGCATCGAGGTGTCCACGTCGATGGTGAAGAAGTCGTCGATCTCGTCCGCCCACTGCTGCCAGTAGGTGATGCCGTCCACCGTGGGCAGCTCCGGGTTGGGGAAGAGCACCATGTGGTCCTCGAACGCGCCGAAGAACTTGCCGCCGCGGTTGCGCAGGTAGTAGCAGCGCAGCCCGTCCCGCCGGGGCAGCGGGTCCACGGTGTACGTCTCGCCCTGCATGGCCTCGAAGTAGCGCGACAGTTGCCGGACGCGGGCGCGCAGCTGCGTCTCGGTCTTGTTGACCCCGCGCGCGAGGGCGGCGTCGATCAGGGAGTCGAGGAACTCCGCGCCGTCCAGGGTGGTGTCGACGTCGTCGCGGTGCAGGATCGGGGTGGCGCCGCCGTGCGAGTCGAAGCGGTTGTTCCCGAGGATCAGGTTGACCGCGCGGAAGTTGCTGACCTTGCTCACCACGTCGGAGCTGAAGTCACCGCCGACGATCAGGGCGTTGGCCTTGTTGGTCGCCTCGGCGTCCAGGGTGTCCAGCATGACCAGCGAGCCGACCTCCGCGCCGCGCTTCTGGAGCTGCCGCACGACCTCGTAGGCGAAGAGGCCGCCGAGGGAGAAGCCGCCGATGTCGTACGGGCCTTCCGGCTGCACGGCGAGGATGACGGTGGCGTAGTAGTCGGCCATCGCGACCTGGCCGGTGAGGATGTCGGTGGAGTCGATCCAGCCCTTCGGCTGGATGCCGTAGAAGGGGCGCCGGCAGCGGGCGGCGAGCGGGGCGTAGGACTCGACCCCGCCGTTGCCGTGGTGGACCCAGAAGACGGGCCTGCCCTCGGTGACACCGTTCATGCGGACCAGTTCGGGGAAGCTGTTCGGCGACACCGGCTCGGCCGCGGGCGCCGGGGGCTCCACCGCGGGGGCCTCCTCGACCGGGCGGGTCTCCGCCGCCGGAGCCGGCTCGGGGGAGGTCGCGGCGGCGATCTCGTCGACGATCTCCTGGAGCGTCTGGCAGCCACCGATGACGTCGAGGGTGAGGGAGGCGTCGATGTGCGTCTGTGCCTGCGTGAGGAACTGCATCATGAAGATCGAGTCGAAGCCGTAGTTGCGCAGCGGCTCGTCCGGTCGCAGGGTCGCGGCGTCGACTTCGAGCAGGGTCGCCATGAGGTCCGCGACCACGTCGCCCATCGTCGACCGGGCGGCCGGTTCGGGGGCGGCGGCGGGCGCCGGTTCCACAACAGGCGCCGGCTCCATGACGGGTTCCGGTTCCGCGGCGGGCGCCGGCTCGGCCGCGGGCAGGAACCGCTGCCGCATCCGCGCGTGGTCACCGTCCAGCGCGATGACGCTCGGCTGCCGGACCGCCCAGGCGCGGTTCAGGGCGTCGATGCCCACGGACGCGCGCATGGGCCGCATGCCCACGGACTCCAGGAGGCCCACGGTCGAGGCGTCGCCGCCCATGCCGCCCTTCTCCCACAGCGGCCAGTTGACCATCAGGGTGCGCCCGGCGCGGCTGCCCCGGGCGACCAGGGACTCCCGGTGGGCGGCGTAGCCGTCCATGAAGCCGTTGGCGGCGGCGTAGTCGGCCTGTCCCACGTTGCCGAAGGCCGCCATCGAGGAGAAGCCGATGAAGCAGTCGAGCGCCGTGCCTGCGGTGGCCTCGTCGAGGTTGCGCAGCCCGCTGACCTTGGCGGCGAACACGTCCCGCAGGTCGGCCGCGCTCTTCCTGGCGACGAAGCCGTCGCGCAGCACTCCCGCCGCGTGGACGACGCCGTGCAGCGCGCCGTGCTCGGCCTCGATGTCGCGTACGGCCTGGAGCACCTCGGCGCGGTCGGCGACGTCCAGCACGCGGTAGTCGGCCTTGGCGCCCGACGCGCGCAGGGCGGTGAGCAGTTCCTCCTGTGCCGGTCCGGCCGGGCCGCGGCCGCAGAGGACCAGGGCGGGCGACTGGACCCGGCGGGCGATGTCCTCGGCGAAGAGCGCGCCGAGTCCTCCCGCGCCGCCGGTCAGCAGGTAGACGCCACCGTCGCGCCAGGGAAGTGCCGGGGCGGGCGTGGTGATCTCGCGCCAGTGGGACACCTGCCGGCGTCCTCCGCGGTGGCGCACGGCTTCCTCGTCCGCGTCGGCGCCGTCACGCCGCAGCCGTTCGGCCAGTTCGGCCGGGCGCGGTGCGTCGTCAAGTTCGATCCACTGCGTGAGCAGCTTGGGGTGTTCCATGCGCGCCGTGCGCAGCATGCCGCTGAGGCCGCTCAGCCAGGGTGCGTGGGCGGGGGTGACGACCTGCACCAGGCGCTGCGGCCGCCCGGCCTCCTGGGCCTTGCCGCGCAGCAGTTCCAGCAGGCGCTCGGCGTACGAGGTGTAGCGCGTCTCGATCGCGCCGTCGGCCTGCCAGCTCTCGCAGGTGCCGCCCACGGCTTCGCCCAGCGCGGTCGCGTCGATCTCGGGCAGTTCGCACAGGACGACGTGCCGGACGACATCGTCGCCGCGGTCCTGGGGTGCCACGCTGTCGCGCCAGTCCGCGTGGACCAGCAGCGCGGGCGTCCCGGGCATCTCGACGGCAGGGGACGGCCTGTCCTGCTGCACGCGGGTGCTGAAGCCCAGCAGGCGCACGCAGACGTTGCCCTGGGTGTCGCACAGGTCGATGTCGAGGCGGCGCACACCGGAGTCGCGGCGGTCGTCCTCGGCGCGGCGTACGAGCGCCCAGCCCTCGGCCGGGGTGGCGGCGAGCACCTGCACCTCGCGCACGCTGAAGGGCAGGGAGTTCTCGGTGGGGGCGGCGCCGCGCTCGCCGAGCACCAGGCCGAGGGTCGCCTGGAGGGCGGCGTCGAGCATGCCGGGGTTGAGCGTGAGCGACGATGCCGCCGCCGCGGGCAGGCTCAGGCGCGCCAGCGCCATGTCCGGGCCGTAGTGCACCGTCTCGACGGCCCGGAACGCGGAGCCGTAGCCCATGCCCATGCCGGCGAACAGCGCGTAGAACTCCGCGCCGTCGCGTCGGGACGGGCAGTTCGCGCGCAGCGCGTCGATGTCGTGGGTGGCCTCCGACGCGAGCAGCGCGGGGGCGACCCGCGCGGTCCCCTGCGCGTGCAGGACGCGCTCACCGGCGTCGTGGGCGTACACCTCGAACGTCCCGTCGGCCCGGTCCAGTTCGATGCCGAGGGAGCGCGGTCCGGTCACCTCCAGGGGGCGCAGCCAGGCGATGTCCCGCAGGCGAACGCCGGTGGGGGCGGCTCCCGGCTCGGCCTGGACGGCCGCTTCGCGTACGAATTCGAGGTAGGCGGCGCCGGGCAGTACGGGTGTCCCGCCGACGCGGTGGTCGCGCAGGTAGAACTCGTGCCCGTCCAGTTCGCGACGGTAGGGCGCGGGAGGCGCGCTCGGTGGGGTCCTGACCGCGCCCTTGGCGTCGGCGATCCAGTAGCGCTGCAGGCGGAAGGGGTAGGTGGGCAGCGGCATGCGGCGCATCGGCCGGTCCGTGTAGAGCCGCTGCCAGTCGAAGTTGAAGCCGGTGACCCAGAGCTTCAGCAGGCGTCCGGTCTTGCCCTTGGCTATCCAGCTGTCGATGGCGACGGCGATGTCGTCGTCCCCGACGAGTTCGCTCCACGGCCCCTGGCGCTGTGCCCGCCCGGTGTGGAGGCCCTGCGCCTTTCCGCCGTCGAGGTACGCGCCCAGCCGCTCGCGCAGGTCGGCGAGCGAGTGGGTCAGGAACGCGAGGCGCTCCTCCATCGCGACGCGGCCGACCTGGAGGGTGTAGGCGAGACCGGGCAGGTCGGCCTCACCGAGCCGGCCCGTGTCGATCCAGTCGGCGAGCTGCCGGACCCGCGCGCGCAGGGTCTCGGGCTCCGACGCGGAGACCACGACGGCCACGGGGTCCGCGGTGCTGGTGGCGGGTGCGGGCCGGGGGACGTATTCCTCCAGGACGACGTGGGCGTTGACGCCGCCGAAGCCGAACGAGCTCACGCCTGCCCGGCGCGGCAGTTCACGGCCTTCCGCGTCGCGCACGGCCGGCCACGGCCGCTGTTCGCGCACCAGGTGGAAGGGGCTGTCCTCCAGGTCGATGTAGGGGTTGACGGTCTCGCAGTGCAGGCTCTTGACCAGGGTGCGGTGCCGCATCTGGAGCAGCACCTTGATGACGCCTGCGACGCCCGCCGCGAGTTCGAGGTGGCCGATGTTGGTCTTCACCGAGCCCACCCCGCAGTGGGCTTCCTCGACGGTGGCGCCGTGGGCCTCGTAGAGCTCGCGGAAGGCCGCCTTGAGCCCGTTGATCTCGATGGGGTCGCCCAGCTTGGTGCCGGTGCCGTGGGCCTCGATGTAGCCGACCGTCCGGGGGTCGATCCCGGCCTTGCTGTAGGCCCGCTGGATCAGCGCGGCCTGTGCCTTGGGGTTGGGTGAGGTCAGGGAGTTGGAGCGGCCGCCGTGGTTCTCGGCGGTCGAGCGGATGAGGCCGTGGATGTGGTCGCCGTCGCGCTCGGCCGCGGAGAGCCTCTTGAGCACCAGCATGCCCACGCCCTCACCGCGGACGTAGCCGTCGGCGCGGTCGGAGAAGGTGCTGCACCGTCCGCCGACGCTGAGCATCCCGGACTTGCTGAAGCTGATGTGGCCGTCGGGGATCACCATGGTGTTGACGCCGCCGACGACGGCCATGTCGCACTCGTCGCGTTCGAGCGCCGCGACGCCCCGGTGGATGGCGACCAGGGAGCTCGAACAGGCCGTCTCGACGGGCTCGCTGGGCCCGTGGACGTCGAGGAAGTAGCTCATCCGGTTCGGGCCGATCGAGGGGACGCTGCCCGTGGGCGTGACGCTCTCGCCCCTGCCGCCGCTGCGGTCGGCCAGCAGGCTGTAGCCGGTGTCGTTGGTGCCGACGAACAGTCCGAGGTTCTCCCCCGCCAGCCGGTCGGCGGCGTAGCCGGCGTCCTCCAGCGCCTTCCACACGTACAGCATCAGCAGGCGCTGCTGGGGGTCCATGTGCACAGCGTCCTTCGGCGCGATACCGAAGAACAGCGGGTCGAAGTCGGCGACGCCGTCCATGAAGCCGCCCCACTTGACGTCGGTGCGCCCCGGCTCCAGGAGGGGGTCGCCGAAGTGGGCGCGCCAGTCCCACCGGTCGGCAGGGACCTCGCTCACGCAGTCGCGTCCGTCGCGCAGGTTCCGCCAGAAGGCGTCGATGTCCTCGGCCTGCGGGAACCGGCCGCTGACGCCGACCACGGCGATGGGCTCGGCGTCCTGCCGGTGCGCCGCCGGCCGGGGAGCGGGCGCGGGCTCCGGGACGGCGACGGGCTCCGGGGCGGTGGGCCGGGCCGCCACGGGGGCGGGCGGCCGCAGACCGAGGCGGGTGGTCAGGGCGGAGCCGTACTCGTCGGCGAGGTGCGTGCTGAAGGCCCGCAGGGTCGGGTGCTCGAAGAGGACCGTGGGCACGAGCTCCAGACCCAGGGACTCGTTCACCGTGTTCACCAACTGGCTGATGACGATGGAGTCCAGGCCGTACTCGCTCAGGTCGACGTCCACGTCCAGGTCCGCCGCGCTCACCTTCAGCAGCTCGCAGACCTTCTCGACCACGACGTCGCAGATCCGTTCCACCAGATCCTCGGTGCCGGCGGCCCGCGGCTGCCCGGCCTGTGCCTGTTTCCAGTCGCGGATCAGGCGGAGCGCCTCGGCCTGGCCCACGCGTCCCTCGCGAATCAGCCGGTGCAGCTCGTCCAGGGATTCGACTCGGGTGCTCATATCAGGCTCCTCTTGAACTCGTCCGCGCTCAGTTCGCGCTGGCCGATGGCTTCGATCAGGTGCAGCAGGTACGCGTCGTCGTCGGGCTCGGCCCGCGGTGCCACCGCGGGGGCCGGCTCGGCGGGCGCGCCGTCGCCGAGGGTGCGGGCGCTGAAGCCGCGGAGGCGTACGCAGACGTCGCCGTCGTCGTCGCAGAGGTCGAGGTCGAGGCGGCGGACCGCGCCCGGGTGGTCGTCCTCGGCGAAGCGGATGACCACCCAGCCCGTGGCCGGGGCGGCGCGGAGCACCTCCAGCTCGCGCAGGGCGAAGGGCAGTGCCGTGCGGGCGCTGCCGGGTTCGCCGACGAAGAGCCCGACGGTGGCCTGCAGGGCGGCGTCGAGCATGCTCGGGTTGAGCACGAAGCCGCTCTCGCGGGCCGCGGCGGCGGGCAGGTTCAGGCGTGCCATGGCCTGCCGTGAGCCGGTGTGCAGTTCCTCGACGGCCCGCAGCGCCGGGCCGTAGGTCATGCCGATGCCGGTGAACCGCTCGTAGCAGGCGTCGGCGTCGAGCACGGGGCCGTCGCACCGCGCCCGCAGCGCCGCGAGGTCGAGCCGCTCGCCCGGTGTTCCTTCCTGGCGGCGCAGCCGGCCCCGCCCGAACACGACGCGTTCGCCGTGCTCGTCCACCGAGTACACCTCGTAGCCCAGTCCGTCACCGGCCCGGGTGGACAGCGCGATGTGCACGTCGGTCTCCCGCTCGACGGTGAGCGGGCGCAGCCACGACGCCAGCTTCAGCGACCAGGTCCGCTCGTCGCCCCCGGCGGCCCGGACCGCCGCGGCACGCGCCATCTCCAGGTAGGCCACGGCGGGCAGGACGGGTACGGCGTGCGGGCGGTCGCCGGAGGCGGCGGGCGCGCGGCCGGGCCGCCAGCCGGACACCTCGGCCATCACCCGGTCCTGCACGCGGTGGTCGGTGAGGAAGAACTCACGGCCGGTGAAGCGCGAGGTGTAGCGGTGCTCGTCCAGGTCGGAGGTGTTCACGTGCACCAGCGGGTGCAGTACGGCGGGCCGGCCGCCGTTCGCGGGGCGGGTGGTGTCGACCCAGTAGCGCCGGAGGTGGAAGGGGTAGGTCGGCAGCGGGATCCGGCGCGGGCGGCGCCCGGTGTGGAGCCGGTCCCAGTCGAAGGCGGCACCGCGCGTCCATGCCTCCAGCAGGCCCGCCCGGTCCTGCCCGCTCACGGCGGTGAGGTCCTTCCCCGGGCCGAACGCGGCCGGTACGTCCGGGAGATCGACGCCGCGCGGGACGCGGCCGCTGAAGACGTCGCCGACGGGCTCGCCGCGCAGCCAGGCCTCCAGGGCCGCGGCGAGCTCGTCGACGGTCCGGGCCAGGCAGGCGAGGCGCTCGGCCATCGGTGTGCGGCCCGTCTGCGAGGTGTAGGCGATCGACGCGAGGTCGGTGTCGTCGTACGTGCCGCAGCGCAGGGCGTCCGCCCAGCGCGTGGCGAGTTCCCGCAGCACCTCGGGGCGGGCCGCCGACAGGAGGAACGGGAGGCGCTCGGTGGGTGCCTCGTCCGGTTCGGGGGCGGTCCGGGGCACGTACTCCTCGAGGACGACGTGGGCGTTGACGCCGCCGAAGCCGAACGAGCTCACGCCTGCCCGGCGCGGCAGTTCACGGCCTTCCGCGTCGCGCACGGCCGGCCACGGCTGCCGCTCGCGGACGAGGTGGAAGGGGCTGCCTTCCAGGTCGATGTAGGGGTTGACCGTCTCGCAGTGCAGGGACTCGACCAGGGTGCGGTGCCGCATCTGGAGCAGCACCTTGATCACACCGGCCGCGCCGGCGGCGAGTTCGAGGTGGCCGATGTTGGTCTTCACCGAGCCCACGCCGCAGTGCGTTTCCTCGACGGTGGCGCCGTGCGCGTCGTACAGCTCGCGGAACGCCGCCTTGAGCCCGTTGATCTCGACCGGGTCGCCCAGCTTGGTGCCGGTGCCGTGGGCCTCGATGTAGCCGACCGTGCGCGGGTCGATGCCCGCCTTCTCGTACGCCTCGCGCAGGAGTGCGGCCTGTGCCTTGGGGTTGGGCGCGGTCAGGGAGTTGCCGCGGCCGCCGTGGTTCTCGGCCGAGGAGCGGATGAGGCCGTGGATGTGGTCGCCGTCGCGCTCGGCTGCGGAGAGCCTCTTGAGCACCAGCATGCCCACGCCCTCGCCGCGGGCGTAGCCGTCGGCGCGGTCGGAGAAGGACTTGCACCGGCCCTCCGGGCTGAGCATCCCCGCCTTGGAGATGCTGATGTGCCCGTCGACGCTGACCATGGTGTTGACCCCGCCGGCGATCGCCATGTCGGACTGGCCCTCGCGGATGGCCTGGACGGCCCGGTGCATGGCGACCAGCGCGCTGGAGCAGGCCGTGTCGACCGGCTCGCTCGGGCCGTGCAGGTCGAGGAAGTAGCTCATGCGGTTCGGGCCCATGGAGGGCGCCGCGCCGGTGATGTCGTAGCCCTCGATGACCGGTGAGTACCGCGTGACCAGGGTGCTGTAGCCGGTGCTGGTGGTGCCCGCGATGAGGGCGGTGTTGCTGCCCGCGACCGCGTCCGCCGAGTAGCCCGCGTCCTCCAGCGCCTTCCACACGTACAGCATCAGGAGCCGCTGCTGCGGGTCCATCAGCTCGGCTTCCTTCGGGGAGATGTCGAAGAACAGCGGGTCGAAGTCACCGACGCCGTTCATGAAGCCGCCCGACGTCACGTCGGACGTGTTGGGGTCCTTGACCGGGTCGCCGTAGTGGGCGCGCCAGTCCCAGCGGTCCGCGGGGACCTCCTGGGTGCAGTCGCGCCCTTCGGCCAGGTTCTCCCAGAACTCGTCGAGGTCGTCGGCCATCGGGAAGCGGCCGCTCATGCCGATCACGGCGATCGGCTCGTCGTCGGGCGCGGCCGGGCCGGGCCGCCGGCCGGCCGTCGCCGTGACGGGCGGTTCCTCCCGTGCCTCGGGGGTGGCGGTGACGCGGTCGGCGTGGTGGTCGAGGAGGTGGTCGACGACCCCGGCCAGGGTGGGGTTCTCGAAGAACAGGGTCGGTGCCAGCGAGAGCCCGAACTCGGCGTTGAGCTCATTGGCGAAGCCGATGAACGAGAGGGAGTCGAAGCCGTACTTGCTCATCTCCGCGGTGCCGCTGATCCGCTCGGCGGGCACGTCCAGGAGGACCGACGCGCGGGCGATCAGCTTCTTGAGCAGGGCCTTGCGCCGCGTGTCCGGGGCGGCCGGCGCGGGTGCCGGAGCCGGGGCGGCCGTCCCGAAGCGATCGGGGTGGTTGTCGAGGAGGTGGTTCACAGCCTCTTCCAGGGTCAGGTGTTCGGGGAACAGCTTCGGGGTCAGCGAGAGCCCGAACTCCGCGTTGAGCTTGTCGGCGAACTCGGTGAGCGAGACCGGGTCGAAGCCGTACTCGCCCATCTCCACCGCGCCGTCGATCTCGTCCGCGCGCACGCCCAGTACGGCCGACGCGTGGGTGATCAGGCGGCGGAGAAGGGTCGTGTGCACGGCGGTCCGGTCGGGTGCGGTCTCCGGCGCTGGGCGGGCCGCCTGCGCGGGGCGAGCTGCCTGCGCGGGGGCGAGCAACGTGGCGTCGATACGGGCGCGTTCGCCGTAGACGGCGAGCACGTGCGGCTCACCGCTGCCGTAGGCCCGCTCCAGCGCCTCGATGCCCTGGCGGGCGCGCATGGGCACCATGCCGACGCTGTCCCGCAGGCGGCTTTCGGTCGCGGCGTCGACGGCCATGCCGCCGTCGGCCCACAGCGGCCAGCCGATGACCAGTGTCCGGCCCCGGCGCTCGCCCCGGGCGACCAGTTCGTGCCGCCGGAGCGCGTACGCGTCCATGAAGGCGTTGGCGGCCGCGTAGTCGCCCTGGCCCTGGTTGCCGAAGGCCGACAGCGAGGAGAAGCCGATGAAGCAGTCCAGGTCGAGGCCGGCCGTGGCCTCGTCGAGGTGGACGAAGCCGGCGACCTTGGCCGCCAGCACCTCCCGCAGCTCCTCGGCGCTCTTCTGGCCGAGGTAGCTGTCGCGCACCACTCCGGCGACGTGGACGACACCGTCCAGCCGCCCGTGTCCGGCGACGGTCGCGGCCACGCGGCCGGCCACGGCGGCACGGTGGCTCACGTCCAGCGCGTGGTACGCGGCGCGGGCTCCCGAGCCGGCCAGTTCACCGATCAGTTCGCGCTGCTCGGGGCCTTCCGGTGACCGCCCGCACAGCACGAGGGTGGCACCGGGCGCCTGCCGCGCGATCTCGCGGGCGAACAGGGCGCCGAGGGCTCCGGCTCCGCCGGTGACGAGGTAGACGCCACCGGCCTTCCACGGCCGGACCCGCGGGGCGTCATCCAGGGCGGCCCACTGGGGAACGTGCCGCTGTCCGCCGGCATACCGCACGGCCACGTCATCGGGACGAGCCGCTTCCTGTCGCAGGCGCTCGCACAGTGTGGCGGCGTCGACGGATGCCTCCATCTCGACGAGCTGGGCGAGGAGCTTGGGGTGCTCCATGCGGGCCGTGCGCAGCAAGCCGCCCAGCCCCGCGAGGAGCCGGCCCTCACCGTCGGCGGGCACGACCACCTGGATCAGCACGTGGCCGTCGCCGGTCGCCGGGATGGCCTGCCGCAGCCGTGCCAGGACGGTCTCGGCGTGCCGGGTGTAGCGCAGGACCAGGTCGTCCTCGTCGGGCAGGGCCGCGCACGGTACGCCCAGTGCGGCCTGGACGTCCCGGGGGTCGGTCGCGCCGAGCCCGCCGAGCAGGACCTCGTGCCGCGCCGGCGGGCGCGGGGACCCGGTGGCCTCGGCGGGGCGCGTGCCGACGCGCATCAGGGTGAGCGAAGCGCCCTCGTCCTCCTGCGGGGCGGCGGTCGCGGGCAGCACCCGGGTGCTGAACCCGAGCAGTCGCACGCACACGACACCGTCGTCGTCGCACAGTTCGATGTCGATGCGCCGTACGGGACCACCGCGGTCGTCCGCCGCGGGCCGGACCACGGCCCAGCCGCTCGCCGGGCTCGGTGCGAGGATCTGCGTCTCCTCCAGGACGAAGGGGAGCGCGGCCGCCACCGTCTCGGTGTCCTCGGCCAGCGACAGGCCCAGCGTGGCCTGCACGGCGGCGTCGAGCATCGACGGGTGGAGGGTCCAGTCGGCGCCGTCCCGCGCCTCCCGCGGCAGGCTCAGGCGCGCCACGGCGAGCCCGGTGCCGACACTGAGCCGACGGATGCCCCGCAGCGCGGGCCCGTAGCCGATGCCCATGCTCGCGAAGAGGCGGTAGCACGCCTCGTGGTCCAGGGTGCGCACGTCGCACCGCTCGCGCAGCCCGGCGATGTCGAGGCGGGCGGGCGCGGGCGCCTCGCGCCGTTCGACGCGGCCCTGTCCGTGCTGTACGGGCAGGTCGCCGCCGGTCGTCGTGGTGATCTCGTAGGCGAAGCCGCCGTCCTCGCGCGGCCGCAGGGCGATGCCGGCCGAGGTCGGCCCGGTGATCCGGGCCGGGCGGGACCAGACGACGTCGCGCAGGCGGAAGCCGGTGGGCGCGAGGCCTTCGGCCCGCGCCGCCGCGCACGCCAGCTCCAGGTAGGCCACGCCGGGGAGCACCGGCACGTTCCGTACGCGGTGGTCGTCGAGGAAGAACTCCTCCCCGGTCAGGTCGACGGCGTAGTGCGACGCGCCGGACTCCGTACGGACCTTGCGGCCCTCCAGCGGCGAAGGGGGCGCGATCTGGGACGGGCGGGTCCCGACCCAGTAGCGCTCACCGGCGAAGGGGTACGCCGGGAGCGACACGATCGTGAAGCCCCCGTCGTCGAACAGCGGGGCGAAGCTCAGGTCCAGGCCCTGTGCGAAGAACCCGGCGAGCTCGGTCAGGCAGTCGTGCCGGTCGCGTTCGGCCATCAGGTGGCCGACGCGTGTGCGCAGGGCGGGGTCGTGCCGGCGGTGTCCGTCCGCCGCCTCACCGGTGACCACGCCCAGGGCCCGGCCGTCGCGCAGCCAGGTCCGCAGGGAGTCGACGAGCTGCTCGCGGTCCGACACCACGCACGCCCACCGGTGGGTGCAGTGGCGGCGCCCGGTGGCCAGGGTGCAGGCCACGTCGCCCACGTCCAGGTCCTCGTGCGTCAGGGCGTGCTCCAGCAGGCGCTCGGCCTGGGCGCGGCGCGTGGCGTCGTCCTGTCCCGACAGGACGACCAGCCAGACCGGGCGGGCGCCGTGGGTGCCGCCGTCCCGTGCGGGTGCCTCCTCGATCAGCGCGTGCGCGTTGGTCCCGGCGGCGCCGAACGAGCTGACTCCGGCGCGGCGCGGCCCGTTCGCGGGCGCGGGCCACGGGCGCAGCTCCGTGTTGACGTGGAACGGGCTGCCCTCCAGCTCGATCGCCGGGTTGCTCCGTTCGAAGTGCAGGGAAGGCGGCAGTTGTTCGTGCTTGAGTGCCAGCAGCACCTTGATGACACCGGCCACACCGGCGGCGTACTGGGTGTGCCCCAGGTTGGTCTTGACCGAGCCGAGCGCGCAGACGCCCTCGGGGGCGTCGCCGAACGCCGCGCTCAGTGCCTCGAATTCGATCGGGTCGCCCAGCGGCGTGCCCGTGCCGTGCGCCTCGATCAGCTGGATCCCGGCGGGATCGACACCGGCGCGCTCGTGGACGCCGCGCAGCAGGCGCTGCTGCGAGCCGGCGCTGGGTGCGGTAAGTCCATTCGTGGTTCCGTCCTGATTCATGCCCGACCCCCGGATCACTCCGTAGACCTGGTCTCCGTCGCGCACGGCGTCGGCCAGCCTCTTGAGCACGACCACACCGGCGCCCTCGCCCGGCACGAAGCCGTCGGCGCTCGCGTCGAAGGTGTGGCAACGCCCGGTCGGCGACAGCATGTTCGCGCGCACGGCGGACTTGTAGAAGATGGGCGTGGACTGGATGAAGACGCCACCGGCCAGCGCCATCGACGTGTTGCCCTGGCGGAGGTCCTGGCAGGCCTGGTGGATGGCCACCAGGGAGCTGGAGCAGGCCGTGTCCACCGACAGCGCGGGCCCCTGGAGATCGAGGAAATAGGAGATCCGCGAGGCGATGACCGAGGAGATGTTGCCCCAGAGCGTCTGCGGCGGCGCGTCGTCGCCGATCAGCTGCTGGTAGTCGCTGGGCGAGCCGCCGACGTAGACGCCGCACCCGCGGCCGTCGAGCCGTTCACCGGCGTAGCCCGCGTCCTCCAGGGCGTGCCAGCACTCCTCCAGGAAGATCCGCTGCTGTGGGTCGGTGTAGGTCGCCTCCTTTCCCGACATCCGGAAGAACCAGGCGTCGAAGCGCTCGATGTCCTCCACGAAGCTGCCCTGCTGGCGCGGGGCACCGGCGCCCAGTTCCTTCTCCATGTCCCAGCGGGTGACGTCGCCGACCAGGTCGTCACCGGCCGCGAGGTGCGCCCAGAGGGCCGCGGCGTCGGGTGACTGCGCGAACCGGGCGGCGATGCCGACCACCGCGATGCCGTCGTCGGCGGGCCCGCTGACGGGGGCGGCGGGAGCGGCCTGGGTACGGGCGACGGGCTGAGCCTCCCCGGTCTCGGCGGCTGCCTCGCCGAAGGCACCGTCGGCTCGCAACCGGTGCCCGTACGCCTCGACCAGATGGTCCGTCAGCCGGTCGAGCGAGCTGTGCTCGAAAAGGGCCGTGCTCGACAGGTCGACGCCCAGGGCGGTGTTCACCGCGCCGACGAGCTTCACGCCGAGGATCGAGTCCACCCCGAAGTCGGAGAACGACGCCTGCGGGTCGATCTCGTCGGGCTCCATGATCAGCACACGGGACACCTCGGTCAGCAGGCGGTCACCGACCAGGAAGCGCAGCGTCGAGGCGTCCGTGGCGGTGGCCTGGACGACGGGCGCGGGGGCCGGAAGGGCGGCCGGCGCCCCGGTGCCGCGGCCGCGCCGGGCCGGGGCGTTCGTGGCGACCCAGTAGCTCTTGCGCTGGAAGGGGTACGTCGGCAGCGGTGTCCGGCGCACGTCGAGGCCGGAGAACAGCGGCGCGAAGTCCACCGCGGCGCCGTCGAGGTACCGGTCCCTGGCGCGTGCGGGCGCGGAGTCGTCGCTCCCGCCGGTCTCGCTCCGTCCGTCCAGCCAGGCTTCGAGCAGGTGGGTCAGCCCGTCGCGGTCACGGGCGACGAACGCGGCCCGGTGGGTGAAGTGGTCGCGGCCGACGGCCAGTGTGTGGCTGACGTCGCCGAGCACGGCGTCGGGCGTGCGGCGCAGGTACGCGAGCAGGTCCTCGGCGCGGTCGCGCAGCGCCGCCGGCTGCGGGGCGGAGAGCACGAAGAGGTGCGTGCCGTCCGTGTGCCGGCGCTCGGCGCGGGCCGGGGCGTCCTCGACGACCACGTGCCCGTTGGTGCCGCTGAAGCCGAAGGCGCTCAGGGCCGCGACGCGCTTGCCTTCGCTGTTCGGCTGCCACGGCCGCAGTTCGGTGTTCACGTGGAACGGGCTGCCGGCGAGCCGGACCGCGGGGTTGGTCTCGTGGTGGTGCAGGGACGGCGGGATCTGCCCGTGGCGCATGGCGAGCACGATCTTCAGCAGGCCGGCGACGCCCGCGGCGGACGTGGTGTGCCCGAGGTTGGTCTTGATCGAACCGAGCGCGCAGGAGCCGGGGGCCGCGTCCGCCGGGAAGGCGTTGACCAGTGCCTGGCACTCGATGGGGTCGCCGAGCTGGGTGCCGGTGCCGTGGGCCTCGACCATGCCGATCCCGGCCGGGTCGATGCCGAAGTCGGTGTGGGCCTGGCGGATGAGCCGCTCCTGCGAGAGGGCGCTCGGGGCGGTGATGCCGTTGGTGGCCCCGTCCTGGTTGACGACCGAGCCGCGGATCACCGCGTGGATGTGGTCGCCGTCGGCCAGCGCGTCGGACAGGCGGCGGAGCACCACCACGCCCACGCCCTCGCCCGGCACGAACCCGTCGGCCGCGGCGTCGAAGGTGTGGCAGCGCCCGGTCGGCGACAGCATCCCGCCCCGGCTCGCCGCCAGATAGGTCTCCGGCGTGGTCTGCACGCTGACGCCTCCGGCGATCGCCAGCTCCGTCTCGCCGCTCCACAGGCCCTGGCAGGCGAGGTGGACGGCGACCAGCGAACTGGAGCAGGCCGTGTCGACCGCGATGGCCGGGCCCTGGAGGTCGAGGTGGTAGGCGATGCGCGCGGGCACGACCGACGGCGCGTTGCCCCACGCCGCCTGGGCGGGCGGCGCGTCGTCGAACCACCGCGCGTAGTCGCCGCCGGTGCAGCCCACGTACACACCGCACTTGCGGCCGTTCAGCGAGGCGCCCGAGTACCCGGCGTCCTCGATCGCCGTCCACGCCTGTTCCAGGAAGAGGCGCTGCTGCGGGTCGGTGTAGGTGGCTTCGAGGCCGGTCAGGTTGAAGAAGTTCGCGTCGAACCGGTCGATGCCGTCGAGGAAGCTGCCGGAGCGGCAGGAGAGTTCGTCCTGGGTGTAGCCGGAGAGGTCCCAGCGCTCGACCGGGCCGACGAGGTCGTCGCCGGCGGCGAGGTGCTGCCACAGGGCGTCGGCGTCGTCCGACCCGGCGAACCGTGCGCTGATCCCGACGATGGCGATCGGCTCGCGCCCCTCGGGCTCACGACCCTCGGGCCCATGCCCGTCCGCCACGCGCTGTTCAAGTCCGCGCCGTTCGGGGAGGGGCGGTGTGGTGACGGTCCGCGGCGCCGGAGCGGGGGCGGGCAGCTTCGGCCGGTGGCTCTCCGCGATGTGCGCGGCGAGCTGTCCCACGCTGCGGTAGTCGAAGATGACCGTGGTCAGCAGGTCGGTGCCGAGCTCCTCGTTGAGGCGCTGGACGAACTTGGCGCCGACGATGGAGTCGAGGCCGTAGTCGGCGAACGCCTGGTCCGCGTCGATCCGTTCGGCGGGCAGGCGCAGCGCGGCCGCGAGCTCGGCCAGTACGAGGTCCGCCACCGCGCGGACCGTGTCCGGAGCCTCGGCGGGAGCCGGGACCGGAGCCGGGGAATCGGTCGACGGGCGGGCCGGGAGGCTGTTCGCCTCCGGCGCTCGCGTTCGCACCCGCGGGCTGCGGGCGAGGCCGTCGCTGTGGGCGACCACGACCTGCTGGCCCAGGGGCAGGGCGTCCTCGGCCGGGTGGCCGACGCAGGTGAAGCCCTCCTGCTCCAGCACCAGGCGCCAGCCCTCCGGGGAGAGGGCGGGGCTGCCGGGTACGCGCAGTTCGGCGTCGTCGTAGAGCCACCAGCCGTCGAGCAGGCCGAACGTGAGGTGGTTGACCAGATAGAAGCCGCTGATCTCGTTCAGCGCCAGCATGCCGTTGCCGCGCAGGAGTGCCTTGGCGTGCCGCAGGGCCGGGCGGATGTTCTCCGTGGCGTGCAGCACGTTGGCCGCGATCACGACGTCGAACGCCCCGGTGTCGAGCCCCTGGGTGTGCGGGGGCCTGGCCGCGTCGAAGATGCGGTACGTCAGGTGGTCACGCCCGGGCCCGAAGGTGTCCTGGGCGTGCTGCAGGAAGGCGTGCGACAGGTCGGTGAAGCAGTATTCGGCCACGTCGAGCCCGGCGCGGGCCAGGCGGTCGAGCACGGGGCCGGTGGTGCCGCCGGTGCCCGCGCCGATCTCCAGCACGCGCAGGCGGGCGCTCGGGTCGGCGTCCTGGCGTGCGCGCAGGAAGGACGCGACGTGTTCGGCCAGTACGGCGTTGAAGTACTCGGCCACGCGGTTGTCGCGGTAGACGCCTTGCACCAGGTCGAACGAGCCTTGGGGGAAGAGCACGTCGGTGGCCGTCGCCCGGCCGCACAGGATGTCGGTCAGCGCGGGCAGCGTCCGGCCCAACAGCCGTATGGGGGCGCGCAGATCGGCGTTGCCCTCGGCCCACAGCGCCTGGCCCTGGGCCCAGTCGGCGCGGCAGGCTCCGGCGTCCCCCGCGGTGGGGGCGTGACCGCTCCAGCGGCCCCGCGCGTCGATCAGGCCGTGTTCGGTCAGGGTGCGCAGGGTGGCCGTGAGCCAGCCGTCGAAGCGGGGGTCGACGCCGGTGCGCTCCTTCCACGCGGCGAGGCCGTCGCGCGGGTTGTCGAGGCCCGTCCGGCGCAGTTCCGCCACGAGGTAGCGGTGCAGACAGACGTCGATCTCGCCCGGCACCGGGCCCGCGTGGTAGGCGGCCAGGCCGGCCGGTACGGGCAGAGCCGTGGCGCTGCCGCGGGTGGCCGCACCGTACGTGTGGGGGGTCAGCGTCTCCGTGGTGAGCGCCCCTTCGATGGGCAGCGGGCGCCCGAGGCGCATGAAGCCGACCTGGTCGAGCGGTCCCGCCAGGAGCCGTTCCAGCGCGCCCATCGCCGTGGCCGGGTCGATCGGGGCCAGGCCCATCGCGGTCACGTCGCGCATGAGCTCCTCGGGGACGTTGCCCCAGTAGCCCCAGTTGACGACCTTGACCGGGCAGTCCAGGGCCTTGCGCAGTTCGGGGGCGCGCGCGTCCTCGTAGGCGCAGGCCGCCGAGTAGTGCGCCTGGTGGGAGTTGCGGATGAAGCTGACCAGTGAGGAGATCAGCAGGATGAAGTCCAGGCCCTGGGCGGCGAAGGCGTCGGCGAAGTGCACGCACGGATCGACCTTGGCCGACAGCGTGGCCTCCAGCCCGGTCTCGCTCATCGCGGACAGCGGCGTGTGGCTGAACACCATCGCCAGGTGCACGACGCCGTCGATGTGGCCGTACCGGCGCAGCACTTCGTCCCGCATCCCGGCGAGGGCCTCGGGGTCGGAGGCGTCGGCGGACACGTAGACGGGGGCGCGCCCGCCCGCGGCCACCTGGGCGGCCTTCGCCCGGATGCCGTCGTCCTCGGCCCGGCGGCCGACCCACACGACGTGCGCGTCGTACTGGCGGACGAGGTACTCGCTGAGCAGCACCCCGAGGTCGCCCGCGCCGCCGATGAGCACGTAGACGCCGGCGCGGCGCAGCACGGGCTCGGCCGGGGCGGGGGTCGCGTCGACGGGCAGGAGCTGCCTGCGCAGCCACTGGCCGCCGCGGCGCGCGAGGGGGTGCGCGCGGTGGTCGGCGGGCAGGGCGAAGACCTCTTCGGCGACGAAGGGTTCGCCGTCGGCCAGGTCCACGGCGCGGACGCGCCAGCGCGGCTGTTCCTTGGCCAGGCCGCCGATCAGGCCGTGCAGGCTCGCCTGCGCCGGGTCGACGGCCCCGGTGCCGCTCGGGTCGAACGCGCCGTGGGTCAGGAGGGTGAGTCCCAGGCCCCGCTCCTCCAGGCCGAGGGCCGTCAGTGCCTTGAGGACGCGGAACATGCGGCGGATCACGGCGCGTTGTGCGGCGATCCGCGCCGGGGCGGTGGTGGCCGGGGCGGTCGGGAACCGCATGATCACATGGTCGATCGCGCCGAGCGCGGCCAGTTCGTCCCGCACTTCCTCGGTGGAGGAGGCGCTGGTGTGCAGCGCCACCAGGCCGGGGTGGCGGGCGCTCAGCTCCGCGAAGGCTTCCGGTTCCAGGCCGACGGCCACCACGCGGGCGGTCCCGGACGGGTAGGGCTTGCCGCGCAGCAGCCGGGCGGGCTCCCACACGGGGTGCAGGGTGAGGTCGCCCTCGGGCAGTTCGTAGGAGTTCACCGGCTGCGCGGGGGCGGGGGTCTCCTGTACGGGGCGCGGCGGCGTGCTCGAAGCGGCGGGGACGGCCGGGGTGGCGGAGGCGACGGGCACGGCGGGTGCGGCCGGTGCGGCCGGTGCGGCCGGTGCGGCCGGCAGTTCGGGGAGTCCGTCGGTGTACCAGTACCGCTCCCGGGCGAAGGGGTAGCCCGGCAGGCCGACCTTGCGCGGCCTGGGTCCCTCGGCGTACAGCCGTGCCCAGTCCACCGCGAGGCCGCTGGTCCATGCCTCGGCCAGCGGCGCAAGCTTCCCGCGGCGCGCCCAGCATACGACCGTCTCCTGGAAGTCCTCGTCGGCGATGAAGCCCTGGACCGCGCCGGACCGGTCGCCGCCGGAGCCGGCGTACGCGCCTTCCGGGAGCTCGGCGCCGCGCGCGCAGGCGTCGAGCGCGTCGACGAGGGCCGGGAGCGTGCTCACGGCCACGGCGAACCGCGCGGCCATGGCCTCGCGGCCGACCTGGAGGGTGTAGGCGATGTCGCGCAGGTCCTCGCCGCTCCACTCCCCCGCGCGCAGCGCGTCGCGCAGCCGCGCCGCGGACTCGCGCAGGCGCTCGTCGTCGGACGCGGACAGGACCACGACGGCGGGGCCGCCGCCGTGCGGGGACGTCTCGGGCACGATGTACTCCTCGACCAGCAGGTGCGCGTTGGAGCCTCCGGCGCCGAACGACGAGACGCCGCCGAGCCGCGGACGGTCGCCGGACCGCGGCCAGGGCGCGGTCTCGCGCTGGAGCACGAACGGGCTGTCGGCGAAATCGATGTTGGGGTTGGTGCGTTCCGCGTGCAGCGACGGCACCAGCGTGCCGTGCCGCATCTGGAGCAGCAGCTTGGCGAGGCCCGCGACGCCGGCGGCCGACTCCAGGTGGCCGATGTTGGACTTCGCCGAGCCGATGGAGCAGAAGTTCCGCGCGTCGGTGAACTCGCCGAAGGCCGCGCTCAGTCCGGCGATCTCGATGGGGTCGCCGAGCGAGGTGCCGGTGCCGTGCGCCTCGATGCAGCCGATGTCCCGGGGGTCCACGCCGGACCGGCGCCAGGCGCCGCGGATGACGGCGGCCTGCGCGAGCGGGTTCGGCACGGTGAAGCCGTGCGTGTGACCGCCGTGGTTCAGGGCGCTGCCGCGGATCACCCCGAGGACGCGGTCGCCGTCGGCGAGGGCGTCGGCGAGCGGGCGCAGCAGCACCGCGCCGACGCCCTCGCCGGGTACGTAGCCGTCGCCGCCCTCGCCGAAGCTGCGGCAGCGGCCGTCGCTGGAGGCGAACTGCCCCTGGCCGATCATCAGGTACTTGCTCGGGTGCAGCGACAGGTTGACCCCGCCGGCCACGGCGACGCCGCACTCCCCGTTCCTGATGGCGGCGCACGCGAGGTGGATCGCGGACAGCGCGGACGCGCACATGGTGTCGACGGTGACGCTGGGGCCGCTCGCGTCGAGGAAGTACGACACGCGGTTCGCGATGGACGCCAGGCTGCCGGGCACGACGACGGGCTCGCCGCGCACGCTGTGCTCGGCGCCGTGGAGCTGGTACTCGGAGTACATCGCGCCGACGAACACCCCGATGTCACCGGCGTCCTCGGCCACCCGGGCGCGGGCGGCGGCGCGCAGGGCGGCGCGTGTGTAGCCGGCGTCTTCGAGTGTGGTGTGGGCGCACTGGAGGAACAGCCGCTCCTGCGGGTCCATCATGGACGCCGCTGTCGGCGAGATGCCGAAGAACAGCGGGTCGAACTCGTCGATCCCGTCGAGGAATCCGCCCCATTTGCTGTACGTCTTGCCTTCGACGCCACGGCGCGGGTCGTAGTAACGGCTGTGGTCCCAGCGGTCTTCCGGGATCTCGGTGATGCTGTCCCGCCCGGCGAGCAGGTTCTGCCAGAACGCGTCGAGGTCGGGGGCGTCGGGGTAGCGGCCCGCCATGCCGACGATCGCGATGGCCATGCCGTCCTCGGGCTCCGCGGTCACGGGCGGCGGGGCGGCGACGGGTGCGGAGGAGGGTGCCGGGATCTCCGCGAGGGGTGCGGGGGTCTCGTCGGCCGGGCCGACCAGTGCCGCGAGGGCGGCGGGCTGGGTGCGCAGGAAGTGCCGCACCAGGCCGTCGATCGTCCGCACCTCGAAGAACAGCGTGCTGCCGACGTTGTCGAGCACCTTGCGGACCGCGTCGGTCAGTTGGACGACGAGGATCGAGTCGATGCCGTAGCGCTCGAAGGGCACGTCGGCCCGGATGTCGGCGAGGGGCAGCCGCAGGGTGTCGGCGACCAGGCCGCGGAAGTAGTCGCGGGCCGGCTCCAGCAGGCGCTCGTCGTGGTCGCCGCCGGTGGCGGCCGGGGCGGGCCGCCGCGCGGGGGCGGGCGGCTCCGGTGGCGCGGCCTGGGGCAGGGCCTCCGGGAGGGTGCCGCGGAAGGCGGAGACCCCTTCCGGGCGCGGCTGGCGGACCGCGCCGTCGCTCTCGGCGACGATGACCTGCTGGCCGAGGTCGTCGGCGCCCTCGGCGGCGACGAAGGCCGCGCGGAAGCCGACCTCGCCGAGCACCCGCCGCCAGCTCTCCGGCACCAGGCCGGGCGAGCCCGCGATGCGCGGCGCCGGGTCGTCGTAGAGCCACCAGCCTTCCAGCAGGCCGAACGTCAGGTGGCTGAAGAGGATGTTGTCGCTCAGCTCGTTGAGGAGCAGCAGGGCGTTCGTCCGGGCGGCGGCCTTGGCGTTGCGCAGGGTGTTGCGGATGTTGCGGGTCGCGTGCAGCACGTTGGTGGCGATCACCACGTCGTACGTGCCGGGGGCCACCGGCTGGCCGGCGAGCGGCTTCTCGGCGTTGAAGAGCTGCGGGTCCAGGTAGGGCGCGATCGTGCCGTACTCCCGCCGGGCGTGCAGGAGGAACGCCTTGGAGATGTCGGTGTAACTGTACTTCTCGATGTGCTGGGCCCACGGGCGCAGCCTGCGGAAGACCACGGCGCTGGTGCCGCCGGTGCCCGCGCCGATCTCCAGGATGCGCAGGCGTGCGGACGGGTCGGCGGCGAGCCTGCGTTCGAGGTAGGCGACGAGGGTGTCGGCGAGCACGTCGTTGAAGTAGTCGGCGACGGGGTTGTTCTTGTAGACGCCCTCGACCAGTTCGAGCGAGGCGTTGGGGAACATCACGTCGGTGGCCGGGCGGCGGCCGGTGAGGATGTCGGTCAGCGCGCGCAGCGTCGTGCCGACCAGGACGGCTTGCGGGCGCTTGGCCTCGTCGGCGAGCCAGCGCCGGTGCTCGCGGTCCCAGTCCGCCCAGGCGTCGTCGAGGGAACCGGTGCGGGGGTCGAGGGCGGCGTAGCGGTCCTCGACCTCGCGGCGGAGGTAGCCGGCGTCGGCCAGCACGGTGAGGCTGTGGGACATCCAGCGCGCGTAGCGGTCCTCGACGCCGCCGAGGGCGCGCCATTCGTCGGCGGTGGCCGCGCGGGTGTCGCGGAACATCCCGAGCGACTGGAGCAGCGCCCAGGTGATGCGGGCGAGCGCGTCCTGCATGGCCCCCGCGTGGCCGTCGGCCTTCTCGCGCAGCCGCTCGATCCCGGCGCGCCGGTCGGGCCGGTCCTCGTGCAGGGCCGTGATCAGCGAGGGCGTGGTGGTGGCGAGGTGGGTGAGGGAGTCGTCGCCGTAGATGCCGTCGATGCTGCGGGTGTCCGTGGACTTGAGGAGGGCGAGCTGGGGGTGCGGGGAGGCGAGCAGCGCGTCGAACGCCGCCATGCCCTCGGCGGGTTCGATGGAGCCGAGGCCCAGTCGGGCCATGCGCTGCCGGTAGCCGTCGGCGGTGACGATGCCGACGCCCGCCCAGTAGCCCCAGTTCATCACCTTGACCGGGCAGGCGAGCCGGGTGGACAGCTGCTCGGCGAAGGCGTCGGAGAAGGTGCAGCCCGCCGCGTAGTTGGCCTGCCCGGGTGCCTTGAAGAAGGCTTGCATCGAGGAGAAGAACGCGACGAAGTCCAGCGGCTGGCCGGCGAAGGCGTCGGCCAGGTTCACGGCCACGTCCGCCTTGGCCGCGTAGGTCGCGCGGAAGCGGTCCTCGTCCATCCGGGCCAGGCTCTGGTCGCCGAGCACGATGGCGGTGTGCAGGACGCCGCGTACGGGGCCGTGCCGCCGCACGATCTCGTCGCAGGCGCGGCGCAGGGCGTCGCGGTCGGTCGCGTCGGCCTGTACGTAGTCGGGCCTGGGCCCGTACGCGGCCAGGGCGTCCTGTCGTGCCGTGATGCCGGCGTCGAGCGGGCGGCGGCCGATCCAGACCACCTGGGCGCCGTGGCGGCGCATCATGTGCTCGGTCCACTCGACGCCGATGCCGCCCGCGCCGCCGATGGCCACGATCACGCCGCCGGGCTCGCACGGGGCGTCCGCCGTGCCCGGCTCGGGCACCTCCAGCAGCCGCTGGCGGTACCACTCGCCGTGCCGGTGGGCCAGGGTCTCGCCGCGGGGGTCGGCGGGCAGTTCCAGCAGTGCCGTCCACGGCACGGGGGCACCGGCCTCGATGTCGGCGACGCGGACGCGCCAGTGGGGGTATTCCTTGGCCAGGGTGCCGAGGAGACCGTGCGTTCCGGCGTGGGCCGGGTCGACGTGGCCGTCGCCCGG
This sequence comes from Streptomyces sp. NPDC051173, assembly GCF_040689515.1. Lineage (NCBI taxonomy): Bacteria > Bacillati > Actinomycetota > Actinomycetes > Kitasatosporales > Streptomycetaceae > Streptomyces > Streptomyces sp. NPDC051173. The sequence continues at coordinate 142,714 of NZ_JBFBBD010000003.1, read as the reverse complement.
GAGCAGGCGCGCCTGCCGGGTGACGGCGGTCAGGCCCAGCTCACGGGCGTCCGCGCCGCCCGCCAGGAGTGCCTTGACGAGACGGAACACGGCGAGCGTGCCGTCGGGCCGGGTGTCGGCCGGGGCGAGCCAGAAGACGTGCTCGGTGTCGGCGGGCAGCCGCGCGGCGAGCCGGTCGGCGGGCTCGTCCTCGTGGGCGGGGAGGACGATGGCGTCCGGGTAGTGGCGGCGCAGCCCGGCCTGCTCCTCGGCGGTGCCGCCCAGCAGGACGACGCGGGCCCCCGGTGCGGGCAGGCGCGGGGAGGAGGTGGCGGGCAGGGCGTCCCACACCGGTGCCAGCAGTGCCGCGCGCGGGGCTTCGCCGGCCGGCGGGGTCATCCGGCGGGAGGCGTAGCCCCGCAGGCTCACACTCAGCCGTCCGTCGTCGTCGTAGAGGTCGATGTCCACTTTGGTCACGTCCCGGTCGGCCGAGGGCGCGTAGCCCTCGGTGTGGCGCAGGTGGGCCCACATGCGCGCGGTGGTGGGGGCGAGGATGTCGGCGGCGTCCAGCGCGAACGGCAGCGCGGGGGCGCCGCCGTGCTCGGCGAGGGTGCCGTCGGCTCCGCCGTGGAGTGCGACGACGGCCTGGATGGCGCTGTCGAGCATCGCCGGGTGCAGCGCGAAGGCGCCGTCGGCGCCGCCGGGCAGGACGAGCCGCGCCAGGACCTCGCCGTCGCCGACGGCCAGGGTGTCGATGGCGCGCAGGCGGGCGCCGTGCCGGATGCCGACGCCTTCGAGGGCGTCGTGGCACTGCTGCCGGGACAGCGTGCGCAGGCCGCACCGGGCGCGCAGCGCGTCCAGCGGTGTGGGCGCGGGCGAGCCGGGCGGGGCGAGGCGCCCCTGGGCGTGCACGGCCGAGCCGTCGCGCAGTACGCGGAAGGCGTCGCCGTCGAGGTCGACGCGCAGCTCGGCGCTGTCGCCCTCGACGGGGAACGGTGCGGGCCACACGACGTCGCGCAGCCCCGTCGGGGTGAAGGAGCCCCCGCTCGCCGCGCGATGGGCGACCTCCAGCGTCAGCACGCCGGGCAGCACCGCCCGGCCGCCCACGTGGTGGTCCGCCAGGAAGAACTCCTGGCCGGTGAGGTGGAGGCGGTACGCGGACCGGTCCGGGGCGGTCCGCGGGGCCGGGGTGTCGATCCAGTAGCGCTGCCGCTCGAATGGGTAGGTCGGCAGCGGGACTTGGCGGCGCGCGGCGGGCGGGAAGCTCTCGGTGAAGCGGTCGGCCTCGCCGCGGACGTAGGCCTGGGCCAGTGCCGTCGGTGTCAGTGCGTGTACGCCCCCGACGGGCCGGGGGTCCGCCGCGGTCTCGCCCTGCGCGACCGCGTCCTGGGCGGTGCCGGACTGCCAGGCGCGCAGGTGCGCCGCCAGCGCCGGCAGGTCGGCGGCGACGACGGCGAGCCGGTGGGCGAAGTGGCCGCGGCCCGCGGCCAGGCTGTAGGCGACCGCTCCGGCGGGCAGGCCGGGCTCGCGGTCGAGGTGGGCGAGCAGCCGCTCGACGACGGCGCGCAGTGCGGCCGGTGTGCGCGCGGACAGCAGGAACGCGTGCTCCCCGCCCGGCTCGCGGACCGTGGGGGCCGGGTGTTCCTCCAGCACCACGTGCGCGTTGGTGCCGGAGGCCCCGAAGGAGCTGACGGCGGCCCGGCGCGGCCCGTGCGCAGGCGTCGTCCACAGGCGCGGTGTGGTGGTGACGGTGAAGGGGCTGCCTTCGAGGGCGACGGCCCGGTTGGCCTCGCAGAAGTGCAGCGTCGGCGGGATCTGCCGGTGTTCGAGGGCCAGCAGCGACTTGATGACACCGGCGATGCCGGCGGCGAACTGCGTGTGTCCGAGGTTGGTCTTGACGGAGCCCAGGACCGCGCCCCCGGCCGGGGCGCCCTCGAACGCGCGGGTGAGCGCGCGGAATTCGATGGGGTCGCCCAGCTGTGTGCCGGTGCCGTGGGCCTCGACGAGCTGGATGCCGCCCGGCTCGACGCCGGCGCGGGTGTGGACGTCGCGCAGGAGCTGTTCCTGGGAGGCCGCGCTGGGTGCGGTGATGCCGTTGGTGGTGCCGTCCTGGTTGATGCCGGAGCCGCGGACGACGCCGTAGACGTGGTCACCGTCGCGCAGGGCGTCGGCGAGCCGCTTGAGGACGACCGCGCCCGCGCCCTCGCCCGGCACGAAGCCGTCGGCGGCGGCGTCGAAGCTGTGGCAGCGGCCACTGGCGGAGAGCATGCCCGCGCGGCTCGCGGACTCGTACAGCCGGGGGGTGGTCTGGATGAACACGCCGCCCGCGATCGCCATGTCGGCCGTGCCGTCGCGCAGGTCGCGGCAGGCCAGGTGCAGGGAGACGAGCGAGCTGGAGCAGGAGGTGTCCGTGGTGAGGGCGGGGCCCTTGAGGTCGAGCTGATAGGCGATCCGGGACGCCACGACGGATCCCATGGTCCCCCACAGCGCCTGTGCCGGGGGATCCGCGTCCAGCTGGTCGTGGTAGTCCCCGGCGTAACAGCCGACGTACACACCGCAGTTGCGGCTCCGCAGGCGCTCGCCGGTGTAGCCGGCGTCCTCCAGCGCGTTCCAGCACTGCTCCAGGAAGATGCGCTGCTGGGGGTCCATGTAGGTGGCCTCGACGCCGGAGATCGCGAAGAAGACCGGGTCGAACTGGTCGATGCCGCGCACGAAGCTGCCGGAGCGGCAGGTCACGTCCGGGCCGAGCGGCCAGCGGGTGACCGGCTCGACCAGGTCGTGCCCGGCCATCAGGTGGTCCCACAGGGCGCGCGGGTCCTCGGCGTCGCCGTAGCGGGCGGCCATCCCGACCACGGCGACGGCGTCGTCGGCCGGGGGCGCGACGGGCGCCGGGGCCGCCGTCGGCGTGCGCAGCGCGTCGCCGTAGGCGCTGGTGATGAACGCGTGCAGGCGCTCGACGGTGCCGTGGTCGAAGAGGTCGGTGGTCTCCAGCTCGGTGCCGAGGGCCGCGTTGAGCGTGTGCACCAGGTTCACGCCGAGGATGGAGTCCAGGCCGTAGTCCGCGAAGGGGCGGCGGCGCTCGATCTCGGCGACCGGCATCTGCAGGGCCTCGCCCAGCGCGTCGACCAGGACGCGCTCGACGTCCCCGGACCCGGCCGCCGTCGCCGGGGGCGCGGGCCGCTCGGTCGCGTCGGCGACCGGGTCGAACCAGAAGCGCTTGCCCGCGAAGGGGTAGCCGGGCAGGTGCGCCCGCGCCGGGGTCTCGCCACCGTGCAGACGGGTCCAGTCCAGGGGCATGCCCTTGGCCCAGAAGGCGGCCAGTTCGCTGTGCTCGCCACGCGCGATCCACCGGGCGACGAGCTCGCGGATCTCGTCGTTCTCCGCCAGCGCGGCCAGGGTCTCCCGGGTGGCCTTGACCTGGCCACGGTGCCAGGGGCCCGCGGCCTCGGGGGCGGCGAGGAAGGCGCGGAGCTGCTCCAGCCATTCGGTGGCGGTGCTCGCGACGAAGCAGACGCGCTCGTCCATCGCCTCACGGCCGGTCTGGAGGGTGGCCGCGACGGCGGCCAAGTCGGCCGGGGCCTCGGTGCCGAGCCAGTCGGCCAGTTGACCGGCCCGCGCGCGCAGGTCCTCGGGCGTGCGGGCGGAGAGGGGTAGCAGGACCGGACCGGCCGGGGCGGCGGGCCGGGCCGGCGCGCCCTGGTACTCGGCGACGATCACGTGCGCGTTCGCGCCGCCCGCGCCGAAGGAGGAGATCCCGGCGATCCGCGGCCCGCCGCCCGCGGGCCGCGGCCAGGCGGCGGCGGAGGTCTGCAGGGTGAAGGGGGTGGCCGCGAAGTCGATGTCCGGGTTGGGCCGCTCGGCGTGCAGGGTGGGCGCGAACTCGCCGTTCCGCAGCTGCAGTACGGCCTTCGTCAGCCCGGCGATACCGGCGGCCGCCTCCAGGTGACCGATGTTCGACTTGGCCGAGCCGAGGGCGCAGGCGCCTGTGCCGACGGCGTCGGGGGCGAACGCCTGGGTGAGGCCGTCGATCTCGACGGGGTCGCCGAGCCGGGTGCCCGTGCCGTGCGCCTCGATGTAGCCGATGTCGGCGGCGGACACCCCGGCGCGGTCCAGCGCCTCACGGATCAGCGCTGCCTGCGCGCGGGGGTTGGGCACGGTGTAGCCGTTGCTGCGCCCGCCGTGGTTGATGGCGGAACCGAGGATCACCGCGTGGACGGGGTCGCCGTCGGCCTCGGCCTTCGACAGCGGCTTGAGCAGCACCGCGCCGACGCCCTCGCCGGGGGCGAAGCCGTCACCGCCCTCGCCGAAGCTGCGGCAGTGCCCGTCGGTGGCGAGCATCCGGGAGCGGCACAGCTCGACGTAGGCGGAGGGGTGCAGATAGAGGTTCACCCCACCGGCGATCGCCAGTTCGCAGGCGCCGTGGCGCAGGTGCTCGCACGCCTCGTGGATCGCGGTGAGCGACGCCGAGCACATGGTGTCGATGGGCATGCTCGGGCCGTGCAGGTCCAGCAGATAGGACACCCGGTTGGCCAGCGACCCGAAGGACGTGCGCGGCGCGGGCGGCACCCCGTCCGCCGCCGGGGGGCGGTGCCGGTCGAAGCCGGTCTTGGTGATCCCGGCGAAGACGCCGACCCGTGAGGCGTGCCGTTCGGCGAGCCGCTGCCGGGTGTAGCCGGCGTCCTCCAGCGCCGTCCACGCGCTCTCGATGAACAGGCGTTCCTGCGGGTCCATGTCGGCGGCGTCCCGGGGCGCGATGCCGAAGAACGCGGCGTCGAACCGGGCGAAGTCGTCCAGGAACGCGCCCCACTTGCTGTAGCTGGCGCCCCGCTGCACGGCACGCTGTGCGTCCGGTTCGTAGAAGCCGTCGAGCGACCAGCGTTCGGCCGGGATCTCGCGGACGCTGTCACGGCCGGCGCGCAGGTTGTCCCAGAAGGCGCCCAGGTTCGGCGCGTCCGGGTAGCGGCCGCTCAGGCCGATGACGGCGATCGGCTCGTCCGCGCCCGCCGGGCGTGGCCGCGTCGTCGCCCGGGCCGCGGGGCGGGCCGGTGCCACGCTCGCGTCCGGGGTGTCGCCGAGCCAGCGGTGGCAGCCCTCCGCGTGCTGCTCCGCGAGGTGGCCGGCCAGCTCGTCCAGCGTCGGGTACTGGTACAGCAGCGTCTTGGGCAGCGCGCCGAACCACTGCGTGAAGCGGCTGTTCAGCCGGGTGACGGCCAGTGAGTCGATGCCGAAGCTGTCCAGGGGCGCGGCGGCGTCCAGCCTCGCGACGTCCAGCCGCAGCGTCTCGGCGACCAGTTCCTTCAGCCGGGGCAGCACCCGTACGCGCAGTCGTACGGCGCGCGTCGCTTCCTCGTCCACGTCGCTCTTTTCGTCCATGACCAGCAGGTGTGGTGTGCCGAGCGCGAGCGCGCCGTGCAGCGCGCGCAGCGCGGTGTCCGTCTCCAGGGGGCGGCCGAAGCGTGCGGTGAGCGCGGGGATCTCCTCGGCCGGGACGCTCATCCCGCCGTCGCGCCACAGCGGCCAGGCGATCGAGACGCTGCGGCCGTGGCGTTCGCCCGCGGCCACGAGAGCGGCGCGGTGGGTCTGATAGGCGTCGAGGAAGCCGTTGGCGGCGGCGTAGTCGGCCTGGCCGGCGTTGCCCAGCGTCCCGGCGCCGGAGGAGAACGCCGCGAGGAAGTCCAGCGGCAGGTCGCGGGTGGCCTCGTCGAGGTTCACCAGCCCGGCGACCTTGGGCGCGAGCACCCGCTGGGCGTCCTGGTGGGACTTGCGGATCACGAAGTCGTCGCTGATCGCACCGGCCGCGTGCACGATGCCGTCGAGCTGGCCGTGGGTGCGCACGATGTCGCCGACCAGCTCCGTCACGGCCGTGCGGTCGGTGACGTCCACCCGGCGGTACTCTCCCCACGGGCCGGGCTCCCGCGCCGCCGAACGCCCGCACAGGACGATCCGGGCGGCGGGGGCGTGCCGCGCGATGTCGGCGGCGAGCAACCGCCCGAGACCGCCCGCTCCTCCGGTGATCAGGTAGACGCCGTCGGCCTTCCACACCGGTGTGTCCGGCGTCTCCGGTGCGGCGGCCCAGTCGTGGACCTGGCGGCGGCCGTCGGTGTAGCGCAGGTGCTCCTGCGCCTGTCCGTACTCCGCCTGGAGCACCTCGGCGAGCTCCTCGCCCGACGGCCACCGCGTGAACTCGATCAACTGCCCGTGCAGCGCGGGGTCTTCCTGGGTGGCCGTGCGCAGCATGCCGATCAGGCCCGCGTAGCCGTACGGAGTCCCCTCACGGCACACGACCTGCACCCGGCAGGGGTCCCCGCCCGGCTGGTTCAGCAGCCGCTGGAGCTCACCCAGCAGCCGGGTCGCCGCGTGCTCGTAGGCCGCCGCGGGCCCGTCGTCACGGCTCTCCACCTGCGCTACGGACACGCCCGGCAGGTGCCGCCGCAGGACGGCCACGTCCTGCTCGGCGACGTCGCACAGGACGACCAGCCGCCGGGCTCCCGCCGGCGCGGCCTTCCCCCGCACCGGTTCGTCGCGCCGGCTCGGCACACGAAGGATGTTCTTACTCAAGTTCGGTTCCGTTCCGGGTTCGTGGGGCGGTCGGGCCGCCTGATCCAGGGAGCAGACAGGGAGAGAAAAGGGAGGGGGCGAGGGGACGGGGAGGGGCAGCGTCAGGTCCGGCTCAGGGCGTCCGGGCCGGCGCGCCCGTCGAGGACCGCGTCGAGCAGTGCCGCGGCGGCGGCGGAGTCGAACGCGGTCCCGCCGCCGGGCGGCGGGGCGGGTGCCTCGTCGCTCGCGGGCACCCAGTAGCGGTCGCGGGCGAACGGGTAGGCGGGCAGCCGCACGGTCCGGCGCTCACCGGCGGGATGTGCCGCCCGCCAGTCGACGGGCGCGCCGTCGCACCACAGGGCCGTCACATCGTCGAGCCGGCCCTCGCGCAGCGCCCGGGTGACCTCCGCGGCCTGCTCCGGCTCGCGCCGCACCCCGCTGCCGCGTGACCGCTTGATACCGCCGGTGTGCGGGCCGGAGGGCCCGTCCCCGGCGAGGAAGCGGTCCAGCGCGCCGAGTACGTCGTCGACGCTCCTGGCGACGAAGCCCAGGCGCCGCTCCATCGCCTCCCGGCCCACCTGAAGGGTGAACGCCAGGTCCGCGAGGTCGGGGGTCCGGGCGTCGCGGCGGGCCTGTGCGAGGAAGTCCCGCAGCCGCCCGGCCGAGACACGCAGCCGGTCGCCGTCCCGGGCGGACAGCACGATGGCCTGGGGCGTGGTCGTACGTGCCGGTGCGGGCCGGGGCGCGGGGGGTGCTTCGAGTACGACGTGGGCGTTCGCCCCGCCGAAGCCGAAGCTGCTCACCCCGGCCCGCAGCGGCCACCGACGCCCGGTGGCGTCGGCGCGCGGCTCCCAGCGGCGCGGCTCGCGCACCACCTCGAAACCGCCGTCGGCGAGCGGCAGATGCGGGTTGAGCCGGTCGCAGTGCAGGGTCGGCGGCAGCTCACCATGACGCATGGCGAGCAGCACCTTCAGCACTCCGGCCAGGCCCGCGGCCGACTCCAGGTGGCCGATGTTCGTCTTCACCGAGCCGAGCGCGCACGGCTGGGCACCGTGCGGCGGCCTGCCGTCGGCGGCGCGCAGCGCGCGGTAGGCGGCGGCGAGGGCGTTGACCTCGACCGGGTCGCCCAGGGCGGTGCCCGTGCCGTGTGCCTCGACGTAGCCGACGCTGTCCGGGTCGATGCCGCGCATGGCGTCCTGGATCAGCGCCGTCTGCGCCTTGCCGTTGGGGGCCGTCAGGGATCCCGCGCGGCCGCCGTGGTTCTCGGCGCTGCCGCGGACGACGCCCCAGATGGCGTCGCCGTCCCGCTGCGCCTGGGCGAGCGGCTTGAGCAGTACCACGGCGACGCCCTCGGAGCGGACGTAGCCGTCGGCGTCGGCGGAGAAGGTCTTGCAGCGGCCGTCCGGGCTGAGCATTCCCGCCATCTGTGTCGCGGCGAAGGTGTCGACGCTCAGCAGCAGGTTGACCCCGCCCGCGAGGGCCATGTCGCAGCGGCCCGACCTGATGCTCTCCACGGCGCGGTGCAGCGCGATGAGGGAGCTGGAGCAGGCCGTGTCGACGGGTTCGCTCGGCCCGTGCACGTCCAGGACGAAGGAGATCCGGTTGGCCAGCATCGAGTGGGCGTTGCCGGTGGCGGTGAAGCCGTCGGGAGCCACGCCGCTGGCGTTGAGCAGGTGGTGGTAGTCGCTGCCCGAGACCCCGAAGTAGACACCGGTGTTCTCCGGCAGCCGGGCCGGGGCGTAGCCGCCGTTCTCCAGCGCGGCCCAGACGGTCTCCAGCGCCAGGCGGTGCTGAGGGTCCATCAGCTCCGCTTCGAGCCGGGAGAGGTGGAAGAAGTCCGCGTCGAAGCGGTCCACCCCGTCGATCCGGCCGGCGAACTTCGGGAAGTCCGCCCGCGCGACGGTCTCGGCGTAGCGCCCGTCGAACCGGTCGCCGGGGTAGTCGCCGATCAGGTCGGCGCCCGCGCGCAGCCGCTGCCAGAAGGCGTCGAGGTCGTCCGCGCCGGGGAAGCGCCCTGCCGCGCCGACGATCGCCACGGCACCGTCGTCCGGAACGGGAACGAGAACTGGAACTGGAGCAGGCACAACAGCGGGCACAGGCGCCGGCACCGGCGCGGGGCCGGGCTCGGGCGACTTGGCGGCAGCGGAGGTCGTCAGCTCCGGGCCGTAGCGCTCCAGCAGGTGCTCGGTGAGGCTGCGGATGTCGGGGCACTCGAAGAAGACCGCCGGAGTGAGGTCCGTACCGAGGATGCCGTTGAGCTCCGAGGACAGCTTGGCCAGCGTGATGGATTCGAAGCCGTACGCGTGGAAGTGCGTGTCGACGTCGATGTCGGCCAGGTCGAACTTGAGGAGGTCCGCGACGGTCTCGCGCAGGGTGCCGACGAGCGCGGCCTTCCCGCCCTCGGCGGCTTCAGGGGCCTCCGGCGCGACAGCCACCGGCTCGGCCGCCCGAGCGGCCAACGGCCTTGGTTCCAGGGGGGCGTGGCCCTCCGGCTCCGGACGCGCGGCCCGGGGCAGGGCCACCGGTGCCCGCCCGGCCTCGCCCCGCAGCGCCGCCGGGAGCGTGCCGCCGGTGAACTCGGCGTCCTCGATCCGGCCCAGTACGCGGCCGTGTCCGTCGAGGAAGGTCGCGTGGAACACGGCGTCGGAGGTCCGCTCCAGCACGATCGCCCGGGTGTGCTCCACCCGCTCGCCGTGCGCGGAGCCGACGCGTGTCACGGCCGCCTCGGCCCGGCCGAGCGCGTGCTGGACACCCTGGACGAGCCCGGCGAGCACCCAGGCCGGGAACTCCACCCGCTGCTTGTGGGGGTCCTGGCACATCGGGGGTTCTGCGACCCGCACGAGCAGCCGGTGCTCGTCGAGCCGGGAGACGCTCTCGACGCCGCGCGCGTACGGCCGGGCGTCGATGCCCGCTTCGGCCAGCCCGGCGTAGAAGCCGTCCTGGTCGAGGGTGACGGGGGCGGCCAGTGGCTGCGGCATCGGCGCGGTCGCGGCGGGCGCCGTCCGCTCGATGCCGGCGGTGAACCGCAGGGTGGCCTCGTCGGCGTGCCACAGTTCGACTCGGTGCGCGCCGGAACCGGTCGTGCCGAGCCGCCATTCGAAGGTCTCCACGGCGTCGGCGGGCGACGGCAGCGCGGCCCATCGGGCGTCGCGCAGTCGCAGCGGCCCCTCCAGCCCGGCGAGCCTGGCGAAGGCCAGGGCCGCGTCGAGCAGCGCCACGGTGGCGTAGCGGCGCTTGCGGCCGACGGTGTGGACGTAGTCCAGCAGGTCGTCCCCGCGCAGCTCCAGGGCGTAGCGCACGCCGTTCAGGTCCGACCGGTTGGTGCCGATCCACGGGTGTGCCCGCCGGGTGAAGGCCAGCGGCCGCAGCACGCTCGGCGCGTCGTCGTACTCGGGGTACCAGCAGCGCACCTTGTCGAAGGGGTAGGCGGGGAGCGACAGCTTGGCCGGGCGGGTTCCCGTCGGCCACAGCAGGTCCCAGTCCGGCCCCGCGCCGCCCGCCCAGTGACGCGCCAGCTCGGACAGGTCCGCGTCGCGCAGGGCCTGTTCGACGGTGGCGGCGTCGGCGGTGCGCCGCTGCCGGAGCGTGCTCACGGTGAAGTGCACGCCGTGGGGCACCTCCGGTGCTTCGGCGGTCCAGTCGGTCCCGGCCAGCCGGGCGAGGCCGGCCCGCGCGTCGGTGATGTCCTTCGCGACGAACGCCAGCCGGCACGGCAGTTCGTTCTTGCCGGTCTGCAGGGTGTAGGCGAGCGCGTCCAGGCCCGGTGCGGTGTCCTGCACGTACTGGTGCGTGTCGCGCAGCACCGTTCGCAGGGCCTGGGGCGTCATGGCGGAGAGGACCAGCAGCTGCGGCCGGCCGCTGTCCGGCGCCGCGACGACGCTCCCGTCGTGCTCCTCGACCACGATGTGGACGTTGATGCCGCCCGCGCCGATGGACGTGACGCCCGCCCGGCGGGGCACCTGCTCGCCGCCGAGCACCGGGCGCCGCCACTCCGCGCGGTCGCGCTGCACGACGAACGGCGTCTTCTCGAAGTCGATCGCGGGGCTCAGGGTCTCCGCGTGCAGCGACGGCGCCAGCGTGCGGTGCTTGAGCTGGAGCAGCACCTTGGTCAGGCCCGCCATGCCCGAACCCGACAGCAGGTGGGCGACGTTGGACTTGACCGAGCCGATCGCGCAGAACTCCCGGTCCTGGGTGTCGCGGCCGAAGGCGAGGCTCGCTCCCTTGATCTCGATCGGGTCGCCGAGGGAGGTCGCCGAGCCGTGGCCCTCCAGATAGCTGATCGTCCGCGCGTCCACCCCGGCGTCGTCCAGCGCCTTCTCGACGGCGCGCGCCTGCTGCTGCGGGCTCGGCACCGTGAAGCCGTTGCGCACCCCGGCGTTGGTCATGCCGCTGCCCTTGATCACACCGTAGACGTGGTCGCCGTCGGCCACCGCTTCCGCCAGCGGCTTGAGCACGAGCGCGCCGACGCCCTCGCCGAGGATCGTGCCGTCGGCGCCGAGGCCGTAACTGCGCACGACTCCGGCCGACTTGGTGGTGAAGTGCGCCTGCGAGGTGGCGATCAGGTCGAAGGGGTGCAGCATCAGGTTGATGCCGCCGACGACGACCATGCGGCACTCACCGCCGCGCAGCATGCGTACCGCCTGGTGCACACAGGCCGACGAGGAGGAGCACATGGTGTCGACGAAGGCCGACGGCCCGGTGAAGCCGTAGTGGTACGACAGCATGTTGGCCATCACGCCGATCTCGCTGCCGCTGGTGGCGGTGCCGCGGGTCAGCATGTTCTGGAAGCCGTAGAACGAGTAGCTGTTGTTCATCGAGCCGACCAGCACGCCGACGTCGCTGTCGTAGCGGCGCTTGAGCGTCTCGCGTGAATAGCCCGCGTCCTCCATCGCCGTCACACCGGCCTGGAGGAAGAGCCGGACCTCCGGGGACAGCAGTTCGGCGTCGCGCTGGGAGATGTTGAAGTAGCGCGGGTCGAACGCCTCGACGTCCCGGAGGAACGTTCCGGTCCTGACGACCGTCTTGCCCTGGACGTCACGCTCGTCGAAATAGATGTCGCTGTGCCGCCACCGCGACTCGGGGACCGGCTCGAAGCTGTGCCGCCCCTCGCTGAGCAGTTCCCAGAACTCCTCCAGCGTGTCGGCGCCGGGGTAGCGTCCGGCCATGCCGATGACGGCGATGTCGTGCCGCTCCGGGCCGGCCGGTGCGGCAGGGGTACGCGCCTGGACGACCGCGGACGTCCGCAGGGCCGGTGCCGGTGCCGCCGCGGCAGGCACCTCGACGGCCGGTGCCTCGGGAGCCGGTATCCCGGGAGCCGGTGCCTCCGGGGCCGGTGTCTCCGGGGCGAAGAGTTCCAGCAGGCGGTCGCGGTGCTCGGCGACGAAGTAGTCCGCCACACCCTGGAGGTCGACGTGCTCGAAGAAGAGGGTCTTGGGCAGCGAGCCGAAGGTGTCCTCCAGCTTGCTGGTCAGGTCGACGATGGAGATCGAGTCGATGCCGTAGGTCTCCAGCTTCTCCTCGACCAGGATGTGCTCCGCCTCCTGCCGGGTCACCTCGGCGAAGAGGTTCCGCAGGTGCTCCTGCGTGCGGGCGACGAGTTCACGCTCGTCCAGGGCGGCGGGCGCGGGGGTGGTCCGCTGCGGTACGGGGCGCGCGGCGCGGTCCAGTCCCGCGTACACGCGCAGCTTGGGCTTCTCCCCGAAGAGCACCACGCGGCGGACGGGCGCGTCGGAGCGCAGCGCGCGTTCAAGCGCGTCGAGTCCGGCCTCGCTCGGCAGCGGCACGGTGCCGGTGCGCTTGCGCATATAGGCCAGGCTGGCGTCGTCCACCCGCATGCCGCCGTCGGCCCACAGCGGCCAGTCGACCGAGCGGGTCACGCTGCCGGCTGCCTGCCGCCGCGCGGCGAACGCGTCGAGGAAGGCGTTGGCGGCGGCGTAGTCGGCCTGCGCGGCGTTGCCGAAGGCGCCCGCGACGGAGCCGAACAACAGCAGGAAGTCCAGGCCGTCTTCGCGGGTCGCGGCATCGATGTGCGCGGCGCCGTCCACCTTGGGCGCGAGCACGGCGGCGGTGCCCGCGAGCGGCTTGCTCGCGAGATAACCGTCGTCGAGGACACCGGCCGCGTGGAACACCCCGTCGAGCCGGCCGCGTTCGGCGCGGATGGCCGCCACTGTCGTCCGTACGCTCTCCGCGTCCGTGACGTCGGTGGGGCGGTACTCCACCGTGCCGCGGGTCAGCCGCGCCCGCAGCCGGTCGACCGCCGGGCTGTCGGCCGACCGGCCGCTGATGACCACGGTCGCGCCGTAGCGGCGGCACAGCCGCTCGGCCAGCAGCCGGCCGATCCCGCCGGCGCCACCGGTGATCCAGTACACGCCGCCGTCGCGGAGCAGGTTCTCCCCGGCGTCGCCCTGGTCCAGTTCGACGGTCTCGTGGCGCAGCCGGCGGCCGTCCGGGGCGTAGGCGACCTCGGTGTCCTCCCCGGCGACCGCCTCCGCCCATACGACGCGCTCGAAGCGGCCGGTGTCGCGGGGGTCCCATCCGTCGAGGAGCACCAGCGCCCCCGTGAAGGACGGGTTCTCCTCGTGCGCGGTCTTCAACAGCGCCGCCAGCGGGGCGTGGACGGGCGACTCGGGTGCTCCGGGCGCGACGACGAGCACGCGCCGCCCCTGTCCGAGCAGGCGCTGGACGTGCGGGTAGCAGGACCGGAACGCGGCCTTCATCGCGTCGGCGCCGGTGCCGCCCGCGGGGACCGCCAAGTGCTCGATGTCCATGCCCAGCCGTGCCGCGCTCGCCGCGGCGAGCTCCTGGTCCAGCGCGGCGTTCAGCACCGTCACCGGACCGGCCGGTCCGGCCGGTCCGCCCTCGGGAGCGGCGGCCTCCGACCAACGGCCGGTGACCTCCATGAGTTCACCCTCGGGGGCGGGGCCGGCGGGTCCGTCGGTGGGCAGGGCCCTGGAGGTGTATCCGGTGAAGCGCACGCACAGCCGGCCGTTCTCGTCGATCAGGTCGATGTCGACCGCCGTCATGTTCCCGCGGCCGCCGGCCGCGGGCCGCAGCCGGGCCCACATGGCGGGGGTCGTCGGCGCGTGGACGGTGAGGCTGTCCAGCGCGAACGGCACCGCGGGCACGGACGGCCTGCGCCAGCCGCCGTCCGCCGCGCCGAGGGCCAGGGCCGCGAGGACGGCGCTGTCGAGGATCGCGGGCTGGAGGCCCAGGCCCGCCGGGGCGTCGGCGGGCAGCCGCAACTCGGCCAGCACACCGTCCTGTCCACGGTGCAGCGCGTGCAGGCCGCGCAGCGCGGGGCCGTGCTCGATGCCGCTGGCCCGCAGCGCCGCGTAGCCCTCGGCGACGTCGACGCGCTGGGGGTGCAGGTCGCGCAGCGCGCCCAGGTCCGTCGTGTCCGCTGTGTCCGCCGTGGTCCCGCCGTACTCGACGCGGCCGCTGGTGTACGGCGTGCCCTGCTCGTCGGTGATCGCGTAGTCGTAGCCGTCGCCCACGGGGGTCAGCCGGAGCCGCGCCGAGAGTGCCGTGTCCGCGACGACCAGCGGGCGGATCCACACCGCGTTGCGGACGCGCGGCGGCTGTCCCACGTGGGCGCCCGCCACGGCCCGCTGTCCGGCGGCCGCGGTGACGAGTTCCAGCGCCACCACGCCCGGGACGATCCGGGTGCCGCCCACGACGTGGTCCCGTACGAAGCCGTGCGTGGCGTCGAAGCGTACGGGGAACGACCAGCCGCCGTCCTCCGGCCGCCCCTCGCCGAGCGGCGCGGGCGCCTCCGCCGAGCGGCCGCGCTCCGGCTCCCCGGCCGGGCGGAACCAGTGCGGGGTGCGCGCGAACGCGTAGCCCGGCAGGTGTATCCGCCGGCCCTGCTGCGGCCACTGCGCCCAGTCGACCGGCAGGCCCTGGGCCCACGCCGCCGCGAACTTGTCCGCGCGCCCCCGCTCCAGCCAGCGCTCGGCCAGCGCCGTCAGGTCGTCCGCGTCCAGCCCGTCGGGGCTCTCCGCGTCGGCGCGGCCGCGCGGGCAGTCCGCGGGCGGTTCCGCACCGGCGGCGACGCTCTCCAGCTGGGCCGCCCACTCGTCGGGGCCGCTCGCGCGGAACACCACGCGCTCGCGCATCGGCACGCGGCCCTCGCGCAGGGTGCGCGCGATGTCGGTCAACGACAGCGGTTCGTCGCTCCCGGCACGGGCGCGGACCCAGCGGGCGAGCGCGGCGCACGTCTCGCGCAGCCGTTCCTCGTCCTTGGCCGACACCGGCAGCCACTGTTCGCCGGTGTCCTCGGTGGCGGTGACCGGGTCGCCGGATTCGAGCAGCACATGGGCGTTCGTCCCGCCGAACCCGAACGAGCTGACGCCGGCCCGCAGGGGTGCGGAGTCCTCGGTGCCCCAGTCGACGAGGCGGTCCACGACGTACAGCGGGCTGCCGTCGAGCTTGATGAGGGGGTTGAGCTTGCGGAAGTTGACCGTCGCGGGCAGCTTGCGGTGGCGCATGGCGAGGATCACCTTGAGCATGCCCGCGATCCCGGCGGCCCCCTCCAGGTGGCCGATGTTGGTCTTCACCGAGCCGACGCCGCAGCGGTGCCCGTTCGCGGGCCGGTCCGCGTGCAGCTCGGCGAAGGCCCGCTTCAGACCGCGGATCTCGATGGGGTCGCCGACGGGCGTGCCGGGGCCGTGCGTCTCGACGTAGGTGACGGTCCCGGGCTCGATGCCCGCCCGGCGGTAGACGTCGGTGATCAGCTCGGCCTGCGCGGCCGGGTTGGTGACCGTCAGGGAGCTGGTGCGCCCGCCGTGGTTGCTGCCGATGCCCTTGATCACCGCGTGGACGGCGTCGCCGTCGCGGCGCGCGTCGGCGGCCCGCTTGAGCAGGACGGCGCCGCCGCCCTCGCCGCGCACGTAACCGTTGGCGTCCGCGTCGAACGCGCGGCAGAGCCCGTCGGGCGAGAGCATGCCCGCCTTGGCGAAGGCGATGAAGTGCCGGGGCGACCACGTGAGGTTGACCCCGCCGGCGAGCGCCTGGTCGCAGTCGCCGTTGCGCAGCGCCTGCACCGCCTGCTGCACGGCGACGAGCGAACTGGAGCACGCGGTGTCGTTGACGACGCTGGGGCCCCGGAAGTCGAAGTGGTGGGACACGCGGTTGGCGATGATCGCGTAGGCCGCGCCGGTCGGGTAGTAGGCGTCGATCTCCTCGACTTCCCGCTCGATCAGCTCGGCGTAGTCCCAGTGGCAGACGCCCATGAAGACGCCGGTGCGCGAGCCCGCGATCCGGTCGGCGCGGTATCCGGCGTCCTCGAGCGCGTGCCAGCTCAGTTCCAGGGCCATCCGCTGCTGCGGGTCCATGGACTGCGCCTCGCGCGGGGAGATCCGGAAGAAGTCCGCGTCGAAGCAGTCGATGTCGTCGACGAAGCCGCCCCACACGCTGTTGGTCTTGTTGAACTCGCGGCGCGGGTGGCCGAGGTGGTCCTCCTTGCGCCAGCGGCGCGCGGGCACCTCGCTGATCAGCGAGCGCCCGCCGGCCAGGTGGTCCCAGAACTCCTCCGGGGTGCGCGAGCCGGGCAGCCGCAGGGACAGGCCGACGACGGCGATGTCCTGGCTCTCGGCGGGGACGCCGGATTCCTTCTTCACAGCACGTTCTCCGTCCTGGCCGACAGGGCGCAGCTGCGCCGGTCGACGACGTTCAAAGGGACACCGAGCGGAGCGTGGCGGCGCGCGTGTCCGCGCACGTACCAGTGGTGCAGCCAGACCGTCGAGGCGAGGAAGACGAACGCCTGGTTCTCCTTCGTGCCGATCCCCTCCGGGGGGCTGTCGAAGACGCGGTCGGTGAGCCGCCGCACGAAGCGCGGGTCCAGCACACCGATCTCCTCAAGGGTGTCGGAGTCGGTCAGCAGCTCGCGGTAGTCCGGGCGGGAGCGGACGAACGCGGCGCTGTCGGGGGCCCGGTAGGGGAACTTCCCCTTCTTGACGATCCGCTCGGGCAGCACATCGGCGTAGGCCCGCTTGAGCAGGTACTTCTCGTCGAAGGAGTCCCCGAACCGCAGGTTGAGCGACGCGGCCCGGCGGACGACGGCGGGGTCCAGGAACGGGCAGCGGTTCTCCACTCCGTGCGCGAGCGCCATCCGCTCGCCCTGGGTCGACAGGAGATAGCCGCTCAGCAGCGTGCGGAACTCCAGCCACTGCGCCTTCTGCACCGGCGACAGCCGCGCGTATCCGGGCTCCTGGGCCACCAGTTCCTTGACGGCCGCGAACGGATCGCCGGCGTCCCGCAGCAGGCGCGCGGCGAAGCGGCCGTTCTGGAAGCGCATCTGGTGCGAGAAGAGGCCGGGCAGGCTCTCCTCGGTGAACTGCTGGTAGAGCCCCAGCATGCGGCGGTGGCCGTCCGCGCCGTTGAAGTGGCGCAGGTAGGGGTAGAGCTGGCCCATCCTGCGCATGCGGGTGTCGTCGTCCATCTCGTGCCACGCCGACAGCAGCTGGGTGTCCTTGAAGATGCCGTATCCGAGGAACGCCTCGTCCGCGCCCTCGCCGCTGAGGACGACCTTGATGCCCTCGCTCCGCACATGGCGGGCCAGCAGGAACATCGGCACGAACGCGGTACGGAAGACGGGCACTTCGGCGTGCCGGACCGCTTCCGGGAAGGAGTCGACGATGTCGGCGTCCGTCACCCGCACCGTGGAGTGCCGCGTGCCCAGGTGCTCCGCCAGCTCGGTCTGTTCGGCCGACTCGTCGAACTCCGCGTCCTCGAACTGGATCGAGAACGTCCGCAGGGGGCGGTCGGTCCGCCGCGCCGCGAGGTGCGCGATGACGGACGAGTCCAGCCCGCCGGAGGCGTACACCCCGACCTCGACGTCGCTGCGCAGCCGCACGTCGACCGCGGCCTCCAGCTCCGCGCGGACCAGCTCGACGGCCTCCCGCTCGGACTCCGGTGCCGGTCCCGCGGTCAGGTCGAGGCTCGCCCAGCGGCCGCGGCGGACCGTGTCCCCGCGCACGGAGAGGTACTCCCCCATCGGGATCTGCTCGATCCCGCGGTAGCCGCTCTGCCCGGGCAGCGGTGCCCAGGTGGCGTAGATCGAGGACAGTTCCCGCGCGTCGAACTCGAAGCTGAAGCCGGGGTAGGCCAAGAACGCCTTCATCTCGGAGGCGAACAGCCAGGCGCCCTCGTGCCGGGCCACGAACAGCGGGCGCTTGCCGAACCGGTCGCGCGCCAGGTGCAGTTCACCGGTGGTGGTGTCGAAGACGGCGAAGGCGAAGGCGCCGTTGAACCGGGGCAGGCAGTCGTGGCCCCAGGCGGCCCAGGCGTTGAGCACGACCTCGGTGTCGGAGCCGGTGCGGAAGGTGAAGCCGCGGGCGGTCAGCTCGTCGCGCAGCTCACGGTAGTTGTAGAGCTCGCCGTTGTAGCAGAGCCGGTAGCGGCCGTCGGCGCTGCCGGCCGGCTGCGAGCCGCCGGCCAGGTCGATGATGCTCAGCCGTACCGTGCCCATGGCCAGGCGGTCGTCGAGGAAGCAGCCCGCTTCGTCCGGGCCGCGGTGCTCGATCTGCGCGAGCATGTCGTGGATCACGTGCTGGTATTCCCGCGGGTGCAGGGAGCTTCCGTGGAAGCCGGCTATGCCGCACATCGGGTCACCGGCTCCCGGCGGTCCGCGCGCGGACGGTGTCGACGAATTCGACGATGCCGGTCAGCGAGACCATGATGTTGCTGAGGAGTTCGTCCTCGCCGAAGGACACGTCGTATTCCTTCTCGATGTGCGCCATCAGCGAGACGTAGCCGAACGAGTCGAGGATGCCCGCCTTGAACAGGTCGGTGTCCTCGGTGATCTCCGAGTCGAACTCGAACATCAGCTGCTCTTCCATGTACTTCTTGATGTCCTGCTTCATGGCTGTCCTCACCGTCGGATGGCTGGTCTGGACGCGCGCCGGTGGCCGGCGCCCGTGAACGCTTCGCTGTGCCGGTCGCGGTGCTACGCGACCGCGAGCCCGGAGCGGACGGCCCGGGCCAGCGCGGGCCACTGGGCCCTGATGAAGAAGTGGTCACCGGGGAACCGGTGGGTGGTCAGGGGCCGGGTGGTCTCCCGCTGCCAGGCGTCGACGTCGGCCGGGGTGAACCACTCGTCCTCACCGGTCATGGCGGTGACGGGCACGTCGAGTGGGGGCGCGTCCTCGTGCTCGTAGGCGCCCAGTGCGGCGAAGTCGGCCCGCATGATGCGCTCGTAGTAGGTCATCAGGTCCTTGTGCTGCCACAGCTCCTCGGGGATGCCGCCGAGCTGTTTCAGGTGCGCCCAGAAGGCTTCGGTGGGCAGCTCCCACGTATGGCGTTCCCGGCTGGGGATGGCCGGGCCGCTCTCGCCGGAGACGAGGAGGTGGGCCGGTGCGGGCAGCCCCTGTTCGCGCAGCCGGTGGCAGAGCAGGAAGGCCAGCCGGGCGCCGAGGCTGTGGCCGTAGAGGGCGTACGGGGCGTCGAGCCGGTCGCGCAGCTGCGCGAGCAGGTCGTCGACGATCGCGGCGGGGTCCCGCAGCAGGGGCTCGGCGGACCGCCGCCCCCGGCCCGGCCGTTCCAGTGTCACCACCTCGACGTCCGGGAGGTGCTCGGTCAGTCCGGCGTAGGCGCGCTCGTCACCGCCCGCGTAGGCGACGCAGAACAGCCGGGGCCGTGTCCGCGCCGCCACGCGGGCGGGGGTCGTGGGGGCCGTGCGGATCTGCTCGACCATGCGCGTGAGGACCTTCCCTTCGCCCACCTGCCGGCAGTCCTCGGCGGAGGTGCGTTCCAGGAGATAGCGGATGCTTTCGAGCCACCTCACCGAGCCGGAGATCTGCTCGCTCAGCGTCGCGGCGATGTCCCGCTCCCCGTACGGCCGCGCGGTGAGGTTGGCGATCACCGTGGCCCGCAGGGGGGAGAAGCGGAAGCCCTTGAGGTAGGCGCCGAACTCGTCACGGGCCGGAGCCATGAACCGCGAGTGGAAGGCGGCGGACACCTTCAGCGGGGCGACCCTGATCCGGCGCTCGTCGAGAATCGCGCGGGCGCGCTCGATCTCGTCACGGGCCCCGGACAGCACGATCTGGGTGGTGGTGTTGACATTGGCGACGTCGAGCCGGGCGAGCCCCTCCTCGGCCAGGAAGGCGCGCAGGTCGCCCTCGCTCATGCCCACGACGGCGAGCATGGCCCCGTCCGAGATCCGGGCCATGAGCTCACCCCGCTTGATGACGAGCTTGAGGCCGGTCTCGAAATCGAAGGCGCCCGCGGCGTGCAGGGCGTTGTACTCCCCGAGGCTGTGCCCGAGCAGATAGTCGCCCTCGGGTTCGCCCCGCTCCAGGGAGTCCCGGTAGGACAGCGCGTTGACTACATAGAGCGCGGGCTGGGTGTAGCGCGTGTCGTTCAGCCGCCGGTCCGGGTCCTCCAGGCACAGCCGCGGGAGGTCGTAGCCGAGTACGTCGTTGGCCATGGCGGTCGTCTCCCGGAAACGGTCGAAGAGCCCGGCCCCCATTCCCCTGCCCTGGGACCCCTGTCCGGGGAAGAGCACGGAGCGCGTACCGATAGCGGAATCCCTCATACCGGCCTCCCGAAGGCGCGTTCCCGAGTCATGGCCCACTTCCCCAAACATGTGACGAGCGCCGGTGCGCCCCACTTCGCGAGAGCCGCCGGAATCGTGGCGGGCAAACGGCACGGTGGTGCTTCTCAGGTGAATTCCTCTCGGCGTCCCGGCGGTTCGGCGGAAAGTGCGGCGACGGCTGTCACCAGCCGGTTCATGCGCACCGGCCACCACTGGGAGGTGCCCCCGTTCCGGTGGTGGTTCCCGACACCGAGAATCCTGCGTCACCACCCTTGCGGACCTCTGGTCCAGACGCTGGCGACCCCTTGCCGCCGACTGTGGCCGAATTCCGGTGTCCTCGGCGAACCGCCTGCGGAATCCTTGCCGATACCTTGCCGACCGCTGAGTCTCGACCTTGGAATGCGTCGTTTCCTATGCCAAGATCCAATTCGGCGGGGGTCGGCCGACAACGGCGTCGACCATCCGTCAGCACAGTCGCGCGTGCGAGAACGATTGGGAACCACATGCCCGTATCCCCGATACCGACTCCGCCGACAGCCCTCTCCCCGGAACCCCTGCTGAGCGTCCTGGGTCCCATGTCGGCACGCCACGGGGGACAGGACTTCCCCCTCGGCCCGCCCCGCAGGCGCGCGTTGCTGGCCCTGCTGCTGATACGCCTGGGCCGCGTGGTGCCGACGGAACTGCTCATCGAGGAACTGTGGGGCGAGGAACCACCGCGCCAGGCCGTCGCCACCCTCCAGAGCCACGTCTCCCACCTGCGCCGCGCCCTGCACCCCGCGGACGGCCCCGGCCGCCCGTCGGTGCTGCGCCACCGGGCCCCCGGCTACGTCCTGGAACTCGATCCCGAACAGATCGACGTCTGCCGCTTCGAGCGCCTGGTCACCGACGGGCGGCGGCTCCTGGACCGCCGCGAGCCGCTCTCGGCCCGCGACCGGTTCACCGAGGCGCTCGGGCTGTGGCGCGGCTCGCCCTACGCGGAGTTCGACGGCCACCCGCCGCTCAGCGACGAGGGCACCCGGCTGGAACAGGTCCGGCTCACCGCAGTGGAGTCCTGCGCGGAAGCCCGGCTGGCCCTCGGCGCCGCCGAGGAAGTGGCCGCGGAACTGGACCGCGAGGCACGCCGCCACCCGACGCGGGAACGCCTCGTCGGCCACTTGATGACCGCCTTGTCCCGGCTCGGACGGCAGGCCGAGGCGCTGGAGGTGTACGAACGGACCCGCCACCACCTGGTCGAGGAGTTCGGCGTGGACACCGCCGCCGAACTCCGGCGGATCCGGACCGCGATCCTCCGCCAGGAGCCGGAGACGTGCGGGGCCGCCGACAAACCCCGCCCCGAACGCCCCGAGCCCGTACGGGCGGGGAAGCGTACGGCCGCGAGGACGGACGACCCCGGGGAACGGAAGGCCGGCGACGGCCCCTCGTCACAGGCGGCACGGGAGCCCGGGAGGAACGGCGACGCCGAGGCGCCAGGCAGGTCCGCCCGGCGCGGACCGGCCGACGGGGACGGGGAGTTCGAGGCCGCCCCGGCCGGGACCGACGGGGAGCGTACGGAACAGCCGGCGGCCGGACGCACCACGCGGGACACCGCGGCCCGGGCCACCACCACCGACCAGGTGGACCTCGGACGGGCGAGCATCCCCTCACCGTTCACCGGCCGCTGCGTGGAGCTGTACCGCCTGACGACCGCCGCAACGAGCGCGCTCGTCGGCCACGGACACGTGGCCGGCGTCCTCGGCCCCGCCGGTGTCGGCAAGACCCGGCTGCTCCTCGAACTCGCCCCACGGCTGGAGGCCGCCGGCGAACAGCCGGACGGCACCGGCCTGGAGGTGATCTGGAGCCACTGCTTCCCCGGCGAGGGAGTACCGCCCTACTGGCCGTGGACCCAGGTCCTGCGGCGTCTCTCCGCCACCCGCCCCGACGCCTTCCGCCGGGCGACGGAGCCCTTCGGCCCCCTGCTCGCCCCCCTGATGCCCGAGCGCTCGGCCGGGCCCGTCGGCGACTCCGACTGGGGCCAGGCCCGGTTCCTCACCCACGACGCGGTCTGCGAGGTCCTGCTCACCCTGGCCGCGCAGCGGCCGCTCGTGCTGCTCCTCGAAGACCTGCACTGGGCCGACACCGCCTCCCTGGACCTGCTCAGGCTCCTGAGCATCCGCCGCCAGGGCCACCCGCTCGGCATCGTGCTGACCGCCCGTGAGCTGGAGGTCGAGTCCGACGCCACGGTGCGCCGGATGATCACCGAGATCCTGCGCGGCCCCAGGACCGAGACCCTCCGGCTCGGCGGGCTCTCCCGGCAGGCCGTCGCCTCCCTGGTCTGGGCGCAGGCGGGGCCGGGCGTGGACGCCAAGGTCGTCGAGGTGCTGCACCGGCGCAGCGAGGGCAACCCGTACTTCGTCATGCAGCTCCTCTCGCTGCTGGACAACGCGCGCAGCCTGCACCGCGCGGACGCGGTGGACGTGCTCCTCGCCCGCATTCCGACCGGTGTGCGCGAGGCCCTGCACCAGCGGTTCGCGGCGCTGCCCGAGCCGGTCCTGCGCGTCCTGCGGCTGTGCGCCGTCATCGGCGCCGAGATCGACACCGATCTGCTGCACCGCACCGCCACCGAGGACGAACCGGTCGCCGAGGCGCTGGAGTCGGCGATCCGCGCCGGGCTCCTCGGTGAGGACCCGCACCGCCCCGAGCGGCTGCACTTCGCCCACGCCCTGGTGCGGGAGACGCTGGTCGACGAGCTCGCGCGCGAGGACCGGCACCGGTTGCACGCCCGGGTCGCCGGGGCCCTGTGCCCCCGCAGGCCCGGCCAGGTGGGGGACGAGGAGATCGAGCGGGTGGCCCACCACTCGTGGCACGCCAAGAAGGCGCTGCCCGCCGAGCAGGCACTCCCCCGGCTGCTGCGCGCCGCCGAGCACGCCGAACAGCAGCTGGCCTACGAGCAGGTGGAGACCTGGCTGCGCCGGGCGGTGCACCTGGTCGGCTCCCTGCCCGTCGACGACCCGTCGACCCTGCGGCTGGAACAGCGGCTGCACATCCAGCTCGGCCAAGTGCTGGCCACCACCCGGGGTTACGGCCACCCGGAGGCCGAGACGGAGCTCGCGCGCGGCCGCGCCCTCAGCGAGGCCACCCAGGCGCCCGAGGACCCGTCGGTGCTCTGGGCCCTGTGCGCGGCCTATCTCGTCACCGGCCGCTACGACGCCTCCCGGCAGTTCTCCGGGCTGCTGCGGGACATCGCGGACCGTTCCCAGGAGCCCGTGGCGGTGCTCGGCGCGGCGTACGGCGAGGGCATCGTGCTGCACGTCCGCGGCCAACTGCCGCAGGCGCTGGCCGAGCTGGAGCGCGGCGTCGAGATGGCGGACCGCTTCGCCCGTGAGGGCCACTCGCTGGCCCGTACGTTCCAGCACGACCCGCGCGTCTCCTGCCGCTCGTACGACGCCTTCACCCACTGGCTCCTCGGCGACCGGCGCACCGCGGGGGCGCGCCGCCGCGAGCTGCTGCGGCTGACCGAGTACGAGAGCAGGCCCTCCGACCGGTCCTTCGCCCTCTACGTGGACGCGGTCATCGCGGCCTGGGAGGGCGACGCCCCCACGGCGCGCGCCTCCGCCGCCGAGGGTGTCCGCCTGGCGGGCGAATACGGGCTGCTCTACTGGAAGGCGATGCTCGGCCTGCTCGAAGGCTGGGGCCTGACGCACTCGGGACAGCCGGTGGACGGGCTCGGCCTGATGCACGCCTCCCTGGCCGAACTGCGCGGATCCAGCACGCGCCTGCGCCATCCGCTCCATCTGGGCCTGCTCGGCCAGGCCCAGCACCGCGCCGGGCGCACGGAGGAGGCGAAGGCCACCTTCCGCACCCTGCTGGCCGCCGTCGAACAGCGCCGCGAGCACGTCTATCTGCACCCGTCACTGCCCGCCACCCCGCTCCTCCACGACCTCCTGGGACACGGTGCGGCGGACGAGGTGACGGCGATGTGAGCGTCTCGAAGGTGACGACGGCGGGGTCCTGGCTCTCCCCCGTACGTCCACCGTCACTTGGCCGGCTCCGCCCGGCGAGTGCTGCCCGGGAGAGCGGTAACGGTCGGATCCGCACCCATCACTCCGGCCGCGAACAGATCCGCTCGGCCGCAGCCCGACGGCCGCTCGAAGTCCTCGTCCGGGATTGCGGCGACCGCCGTGCGCAATGCTGTCCAAGAGCGTGAGAAGAGGTCCACTGCCGCACGGTAACGACCGGGCGCAGCAGTGGACAAGCTCACACCGGGCGCGGGATGTAGGCCAGTCCGTGGGCGCCGGTCCCGCCCGCCTTGGTGATATCCAGCCGGCCCAGGCCCCGCAGCGTCTCCAGGTCGACGATGTCGACGGTCGACGAGGCCATACCGGACACATAGGCGATGCGGCCGTCGGGAGAGGAGGTGATGGTCAGCGGGAAGAGCCCTGTCTCGACGCCGCCGAGCCGCTCGTGCGTGTCGGCGGAGAACACCGTGAGCCGCCCCGGCTCGGCGCCTCCGGGCCGGGACGCCGGGAAGGGTCCCGTGCTCGTCTCCCCCACGAGCAGCTTTCCCGTCGAAGTCAGGTGCACCGGCAGGACGATGTCGTCCGTGGGCAGGATGTCGACGACGGACGCCGTCCGGGCGTCGATGACCCGGATCCCCTTGACCGGCCGCTCTTGGGCGTCGGCATCGGCATCGGTGGAGAAGGAACCGCCGTGGGGCGCGGCGACGAAGACCCGCGTGCCGTCGGCGGAGACGGCGAGCCCCTCACTGCCCGGCACGTCGGCCTTCGCCGTGAGGACTCCCTTGTCCAGGTCGACGACGGACACGAACGGCGCCTCCTTGTTGGTGGCGTACCCCGTCGCACCGGCCGGGTCGACGGCGAACCAGTGCGGGCCGGGCGCACCCGTGTCGATCCTGCCCAGGGGGCGCCGGGTCTCCGTGTCGATCACCACGACACCGCCGGGCCGGTCCGCCGAACCCTCCACGCTGACGTAGAGGCGGCGGCGCGCCGTGTCCAACGCCAGGCCGTGCGGCCCGTGTTCCGGGGCGAGGTCGATCACCTCGACGATGCGGCGGGTGTCGGGGTCGATGACGGTCACCTCGGTGCGCCGGCCGCCGTTCGCGCCGTAGTAGCCCGAGCGGTACGGCGTCGTGCACCACAGCAGCCGCTGCGTCGGGTCGAAGCACAACTCGTGCGGCTGGGCGGGGACTTCCACCGCGCCGATGTGCCGGTCGGAGGCGGCGTCGAAGAACGAGACCGTCCCGGTCAGACTGACGACGGCCAGGACGTCGCCTTCTCGGCCGGCACGGGGGGACTGCTGCATGGAGGACTCCTTGACAGGTACGGAGGGGGTGTCACGCGTCTTGGCTGACATCTCCAACTCTCGGCGCGGGAGGACTCCACGACAATGCAAGAATTGGCACCAAATAGTTGGCCCAGACGCAAAAATGCAGTTCAGGAGCTTCGATGGATCTCAACCTGCTGCGATCTCTGGACGCCCTGCTCCAGGAGAACAGCGTGACCCGCGCCGCGGAGCGGCTCGGCACGTCACCGGCGGCGGTCAGCCGTACGCTGGCCCGGCTCCGCCGCGCCGTCGGCGACCCCCTGCTGGTCCGCGCCGGCCAGGGGATGGTCCCCACCCCGCGAGCCCTGGAACTCCGCGAGGAGGTGAGCGCGTTGCTGCGCGGCTGCGACAACGTCCTGCGCCCCGGGGCCGGTTTCGAGGCCGCGCGTCTCCAGCGCACCTTCACCGTACAGACCAGCGACCTGCTCCTGGCGGGGCTGGCCGGGACCCTGACCGAGCGGATCCACGCGGAGGCCCCGCATGTGGACGTGGTCTTCCTGCCGGAAGTGCTGGAGGGCGGACCCGGGCTGCGGCAGGGCTGGGTGGACGTCGAACTGGGCGTCCTCAGCCACCTGGACCCGGAGATCCAGACCCGGCAGCTCACCCGGATGCCCCTGGTCGGCATCGCCCGCAGCGGTCATCCGCTCTTCGACGGGCGGATCGACGCCCGCCGTTTCGCCGCGGCCGACCACATAGGCATCTCCCGGCTCGGCAAGCGCCTCGGCCCCATCGACAGCGCGCTGGCGAAACTCGGGCTGCGACGCCGTACCGCAGTCGTCGTACCCAGCCATACGGGCGCGATGATCCTCGCCCGGGACACCGACCTCGTCACGCTCACCGTGGCCGACTGGCTCCCCGACACCGTCTCCGCACTGGGGCTGCGCACCTTCCCCATCCCCCTCGACCTGCCTCCTCTCGACTTCGGGCTGGCCTGGCACCCCCGCAACTCCGCCGACCCGGGGCACCGCTGGCTGCGCGACCGCCTGGCGGACGCGGTCCTCTTCCCTTCGGGGGGCACAAGACCATAGGCACCTCCCGAAGCGCGTCCCCCGAGTTCAGGAGGAAGACTCCCCGCGAAGGGCATTGCCCGGGCCGAGAAGTAACCCGCCCGTCGCCTCGGCCACCTTGCGAGCACGCACTCAACGCGCCGTACGATGCGCGTGCGGCGGAGTCGGACTCCGCCACTTCCGTGTACGCGCCCTCCAGGCTCCGAGGGGTGAGGCAATGCACGAAGACCCGGTCCACGACATCACCCGGCGCGGCATCCTGCGAACCGCGGCTTCGACGACGGCCGGGGCGGCGGGGCTGTCGGCGCTGCCCACGTCGATGCGCAAGGCCCTCGCGGCGCCCGAACGCCCCCTGCACTCGCTCGGCCAGATCGAGCACGTCATCTTCCTGATGCAGGAGAACCGGTCGTTCGACCACTACTTCGGCACGCTCGCCGGAGTCCGCGGCTTCGACGACCCCGACGCCGTCACCCTGCCCTCCGGGCGCCCGGTGTTCTATCAGCCGGACCCCGAGCACCCCGACGGCTATCTCCTGCCGTTCCACAACGACACCACCACGACTAACTCCGCACGCGCCTACGGCACCAGCCACTCGTGGCAGTCGCAGCACCTGTCCTGGAACGGCGGCCGCATGGACAACTGGGTGCCGACGCACCGCGCCGCGGACGGCCCGGTCAAGGGCCCGTTCACGATGGGCTATTACACCCGCGACGACCTGCCCTTCCACTTCGCGCTCGCCGACGCCTTCACCGTCTGCGACCACTACTTCTGCTCGGTGCTCGGCCCGACCCATCCCAACCGGGTCATGGCGATCAGCGGCACCATCGACCCGGACGGCACGCGCGGCGGCCCGGTCGTGGACAACCACTCCACGGCGTTCCGGTGGACCACCTACCCCGAGCGGCTCCAGGCGGCCGGCGTCAGCTGGCGCTACTGCACCGCCTATCCTCCCGACACCGACCTCGGCTGGTTCAAGGCGTTCCAGGACGCACGGCCGGGCGAGCCCTTGTACGACAACGCGATGGTGCCCTACTCGCCGTCCCAGGTGGCCGACCTCGTACTCGGCGACCGGCTGCCGTCGGTCACCTGGCTGGACGCCCAGTACCTGCCGTCGGTCTACGGGCTCCCGGAGGCGTCCGAGGAGCCCGACAACTTCCCCGCGGCCGGCGCTCTGTACATGTACACCATCCTCGACGCGCTGGGCTCGCGCCCCGACGTATGGGCCAAGACCGTCTTCGTCGTCAGCTACGACGAGAACGACGGCCGCTTCGACCACGTACCCCCGCCCACCGCGCCGGAGGGGACGCCAGGGGAATGGGTCACCGCCTCCCCGCTGCCGGACGGCGCCTCGGGCATCGCCGGGCCCGTCGGGCTTGGCTTCCGCGTGCCCGCGCTGGTGATCTCGCCGTGGAGCCGCGGCGGCCGGGTGTGCGGTGAGGTCTTCGACCACACCTCCACGCTGAGGTTCCTGGAGCGGCGGTTCGGCGTGCGCGAACCCAACATCAGCGCTTGGCGCCGGGAGACCGTGGGAGACCTGACGGCGGCACTGCGCCTCGGCCGTCACGACCGCTCCTTCCCCCGGCTTCCCGACCCGGCACCGCTCTACGCGCGCGAACAGCGGGAGGCGGCCACCCTCCCGCCGCCGACGGTCCCGACCGTCCAGGTCGTGCCGCACCAGGAGTCCGGTTCCGCACCCTGAGCGGTCCTCTCCCTCACGGCCCGGATGGAGACGGGGTTTCGCCCGGCAGCGCCGGGATACCCAGGGGCACATGTGGCTGATCCGACCTCCTGGTGTCTACGAGCCTCAGGAGGACACGGCACTCCTGGTGGCAACCCTCCGGCAGGAGAGTCTGCCTCCCGGCCCTCATGTCCTGGACGTGGGGACCGGGACCGGCGTGCTCGCTCTGGCCGCCTCCCGCGCGGGCGCGGCGCGGGTCGTGGCCATCGACGTCTCACGCCGCGCCGTCCTCGCCGCCCGGGTCAACGCCGCGCTGTCCCGCCGCCGCGTCCGCGTCCGGCGCGGCGACCTGCTGGCTCCGGTCGCGGGGCAGCTCTTCGACCTGGTGCTGGCCAATCCGCCCTGCGTACCGTCGCATCACGCGGAGCTTCCCGTCCGGGGTCCGGCCCGCGCGTGGGACGCTGGCCGCGACGGCCGGGTCCTGCTGGACCGCCTGTGCGCGGGTGTGCCCGCGCTGATGCGGCCGGGCGGCGTGTTGCTGCTCGTGCACTCCGCGCTGAGCGGCCCCGCCACCACTCTGCGCCTGCCGGCGGGGGCGGGGCTGGTCGCCGAGGTCACCGAGCGCAGGCTCGTCCCCTTCGGCCCGGTGCTGCGCTCCCGGGCCGACTGGCTCAGGGCGCGCGGAATCCTGCCGCCTCCTCAGGACGAGGAGGAGCTGGTGGTGATCCGTGCCCGACGCCCGGCCTGACCCCGGGACCGCACGGCGGGAAGGCGGCGCCGCCGTGCGGGAGAGGCCTACGGTCCGGCGGCCGGAGCAGGGGCGACACGTGTCAGCCGGCAGTGCCCGCGCCGTCGTCCTCGGCGCGGGCGGCCGGCAGGCGATGTCGTGCGGCGGTCAGGGCCGCGTTGATGTCGCGCGTGCCGGTCGAGACGCACAACGTATAGACGACGTCGGCCATCTTCTGCCGTACGGCCGGGTCCGCGTCGCCTGTCACCAGAGCCTGTTCGAGCGCTGTGTACCGCTGCACGAGGCCCTCCAGAACAGCGGGGTGGGCAAGCAACATGGAGTTCTCCTCTGCTGAAGACACACTCGCGATACCGCCCCGTCGCCTGCCCGCCATTCCGCGCCGCATGCGCGTCACCGCCCCGTCAGCGCCCGGGGGCGCGACCCGTCTCGGACCGGTATCACGACGGCGCGGCCGGGCATCGTCGCAGGCAGGGCATTGTCAGACCCCGGTGCGACACTTCGGGCGTGAGATGGGCAGTGGCTGAGGAGACAGGCGGCGAGGGCGTACGGCTCCGCCCGCTCGACGGCGCCGGGCGGCCCGCCGGGCCGGTGGTGACCGAGCGGAGCCTGGCCGAGGCCGTACGGGCGCGCCCGGAGGCCGACCGGTGGGTGTGGCGGTCCACCGCGCGCTCGTACGGCGAGCTGCTCGCGGCCGGCGTGCGCGTGGAGCGGTGCTACGACGTCGAGGCCGCCGAGGCCCTGCTGATCGGCCATGAGGAAGGGCAGTCGGGCCAGCCGCGTTCGCTGGCCGCGGCGTGGGCGCGGCTGCGGCAGCTGCCGGTGCCGGCGGATCCGCCGGTGCAGGCCGCGGAGACCCAGCCTTCGCTGTTCGCACCGGGGCCGGTGCCGCTGCCGCCGGGGGTCGACGAGCTGGACGCGCTGCTGGAGGTCTACGCGGGGCAGTTGGCCCGTACCGAGCGCACCGGGCACCCGGGGCGGATGCGGCTGCTCATCGCCGCCGAGTCGGCCGGCACGCTGGTCGCGGCCGAGCTGCGGCGGGCCGGGGTGCCGTGGCGCGCCGACGTGCACCGCGAGTTGCTCGACGAGCTGCTGGGCGAGCGCTACCCGGGCGGCCAGGAGACGCGGAGGCTGGCCGAGCTGGCCCTGGAGGTGTCGGAGGCGTTCGGGGAGCCCGTGCGGCCCGATCTGCCCGCCGACATCGTCAGGGCCTTCTCTCGCGCGGGCTTCGCCCTGTCGTCCACGCGAGCGTGGGAGCTGCGGAAGGTCGGCCATCCGGCAGTCCCGGCCCTGCTGGAGTACAAGAAGCTCTACCGCCTGCACACGGCCCACGGCTGGTCGTGGCTGCAGTCGTGGGTCCACGACGGGCGCTTCCGCCCCGAGTATCTGCCCGGTGGCGCGGTCTCGGGCCGGTGGACCACCAACGGCGGCGGGGCCCTGCAGATCCCCCGGGTGGTCCGCCGCGCGGTGATCGCCGATCCGGGGTGGCGGCTGGTCGTGGCGGACGCCGACCAGCTGGAACCGCGCGTACTGGCGGCGATCTCCCGCGACCCGGGGCTGATGGACGTCGCGGGCGGCGGCCGCGACCTGTACGCCGACCTGGCCGAGCGTGCCTTCTCCGGCGACCGCGACCGGGCCAAGCTCGCGATGCTCGGAGCGATATACGGCCAGACCTCCGGGGACGGTCTGAAGCACATGGCCGATCTGCGCCGCCGCTTTCCCCGGGCCGTCGCGTACGTGGACGACGCCGCGCGCGCGGGCGAGGAGGGCCGGCTGGTGCGGACGTGGCTGGGCCGGACCTGCCCTCCCGCCTCCACCGCCGTCGACGACGAGGCGGGGATTCCCCAGGAGGAGGAGCCCGCGCCCCGCGGCAGCACGGCGAGCGCCAGGGCGCGGGGCCGCTTCACCCGCAACTTCGTCGTCCAGGGCAGCGCCGCCGACTGGGCCCTGATCGTCCTGGCCACCTTGCGGCAGGCGCTCGACGGGCTCCGCGCCGAGCTCGTGTTCTTCCAGCACGACGAGGTGATCGTGCACTGCCCGCGGGAGGAGGCGGAAGCGGTCGCGGACGCCGTCCGGGCGGCCGGGAACCGGGCCGGGTCCCTGGCTTTCGGTGACACTCCCACCCGGTTCCCGTTCACCACCGCCGTGGTGGAGTGCTACGCGGATGCCAAGGATTGAGGTCGAGGAACAGCGGCGGTCCGGCAGGGCACGACCGCCGGAATATTCGTGCGACGTACCGCGGAGCCGATGTTAGTTTCATCCATCATGGAACCACTCACCGAAGAGGACATTCGCGCCTCTTTCGTCAACTGCTCGAAGGGCGAGGCCCGCAGGATCAGCATCCCCCGGGATCTGGCCGAACGCGATTGGTCCGATCTCGACTTCCTCGGCTGGCGCGACCCGGGCGCACCGGACCGCGGCTATCTGGTCGCCGAGCGGGACGGCAAGCTGGTGGGTGTCACCCTCCGGGCCCCGCAGGGCGTCCGCCGCAGCTTCACCAAGACCAATATCTGCACCATATGCACAACCGGCCACCCCGGCACGGGAGTTGCCCTCCTCGCCGCAC
This sequence comes from Streptomyces sp. NPDC051173, assembly GCF_040689515.1. Classification (NCBI taxonomy): domain Bacteria; kingdom Bacillati; phylum Actinomycetota; class Actinomycetes; order Kitasatosporales; family Streptomycetaceae; genus Streptomyces; species Streptomyces sp. NPDC051173. The sequence goes on along the minus strand of NZ_JBFBBD010000003.1, from coordinate 111,352 downwards.
CGAAGGTCGGCGCCTCCGGCCGGCAGGGAAACACGGTCGGCGCGTACCTGTGCGCCGACCTCGCCTGCTCGCTCTACGTCCGCGGCAAGAAGAAGACCGGGCTGGGGCTGCGCTACGAGGAATCGCTCACGCTGGAAGAGCAGATCGAGCGGTTGCACGTCAACCTGGACGATTTCCTGGAGAAGGTCGGGGCTGCCTGACGCTGGAGAAGGTCGGCGCCGCCTGACGCGCCGGGTCCGGGCAGCCGACTTGCCCGGACCCACGGTCACGGCCGCCCGCGCCCCACGACGACCGTCGCCTCGGGAAGAGCCGACAAGCCCCCGGCCGCCCGGGAGTCCGGCTGATTCCGACGGTCGCCCGGAGGAAGCCCCCGCCCTCACACCTCGTACAGCGCCACCCTCACGACCACACCCCGGGCCCGCCGCCCACCCACTCGATCTCCGTCGGGTCGTCCAGGCGGACCCCGTCCGGATCGGCACCGGCCCGTCGCATGAACTCGATCACGTCGACGACGCCGTACGCCACGCCGAGATTCTCCGCGCCGACCGTCACCCGCCGCCCGCCCGACGGGGTCGGCGGGTGGACAACGATCCGCGCGTGTCCGGTCACTCCCCCATCGTCTGCCGCTCCGGGCACGGCCGCATCCGGAGCCTCCCCGATGCGCCGGCACAGGACGCGCCGGCCGAAGCCTCCCCCGGCCCACCTGCGCGTCCGAATCCCGCCAGCGGGTCGGCGGCCGACAACCGACGCTGGTCCCATGACCACATACGTACCTCTGCCGATCCCTCCCACCACACTCGAGGAACTCCGCCGCATCGACGATGCCGGGCGGCCGCCGCGGCCGTACGTCGCACGCGAGGACGGCGTTCCGCTCGCCTGTGTGGGCAGCCCGTTGCGCTGTTGCCTGCGGACCATCGAGCCGGGCGAACGGGTCGCGCTCGTCTCGTACGCTCCGCTGCGCCGCTGGGCGACGTCCACCGGGGGCGAGCCCAGGGCCTACGACGAGGTGGGGCCGGTGTTCATCCACGCCGAGGACTGCGGGGGACCACGGGAGGCCCGGGGCTATCCCTTCGCGCGACCGGGTGCGCTGCGCGCCGTCCGCCGCTACGACTCCGCCGGACACATCGTCGGGGGCCGTCTCCTCGAGATCCCCGACGACGCCGAGGCCGGCTTCGACCGGGCCTTCGACGAAGCGTTCGCCGATCCGGAGGTGGCCTTGGTGCACGTACGAGCCCTGGAGTACGGCTGCTTCCAGTTCGAGGTGCGGCGCCGCCCGACGACCGGCTGACCTCCGGCCTCGCGGTCGAACGCGGCGACCCCCTTCCAGGCCAGTTCGCACGGCGGGTCAGCGCCGTCGCGCACCGATCGGTGGAACGAGCCTCCACCGCCCGGTGGGCCGGCCGACGGATCACGCGCCGGGTGCCACGTACGTAGCGTGAAGAACGTACGTATCGCTCACCCGCTGCGGCGGCACGGGACCGGAAAGGAAAGCACATGAGGAACTCGGTACGGCGCGTCGTGGTCGGTGTCGACGGTTCGGCGGGCAGCATCGCCGCGCTGCGGCAGGCGGCGGGCGAGGCGCGCAGGCACCACGCCGCACTGCGTCCGGTCCTCGTCTACTCCTCTCCCGAAGGCGACTACGTCGACATGATGTGGCCGCCGGACCCGGAGACGGCACGGGAGCTCGCGCACAAGGCGCACGACGACCTGATGTGCGCCTGCGAGCGTGCGGGTGGCCTTCCGGACGACGTGCCGTGCGACCCGGTGGTGGCGCGCGGACAGGTGGGCCCGCTGCTGGTGGAGGCCGCGACCGCGGACGGCGACCTACTCGTGGTGGGCGGCGGATCACACAACGTGGTGCACCGCTTCCTGATGGGGTCGGTGAGCCGGTACTGCCTGCGGCACGCTCCCGGGCCGGTGCTGGTCATACCGCCGGAGGGCCCGGCCGGCCATGGACCCGGCACCCCCTGATCAGTGGATGCCTTCCGCCCGATTTATCAGCCTTTAGGTCGATACGGGGAAGGGTGCGCTCTTCCTAGGGTCGGTGGCATTGACGTACAGCGAATTCTTCGGAGAGGCGGAAGAGATGTCTCAGATGGTGAAGCGCGTCGTCGTCGGCGTGGACGGTTCGGCGGGCAGCGTCGCCGCCCTCAAGCAGGGCGCGCAGGAGGCGGCCCGGCACGGCGCGGCCCTGTGTCCGGTACTGGCCTGGACGCCGCCGGGTGGGGAGGCGGCGGACGCCATGTACCCCGCGCCGTCCGACATCCGCGCGCACTGGGAGACCGAGGCCCGCCACACCCTCACGAAGACGTGCGAGAGGGCACTCGGCGCGGCGCCGTTCAGTCTGAACGTGGCCCCCAGGGTCATCCGTGCGGAGCCGGGACCGGCACTGGTCGCCAGCGCCCGCCACACCACGGACATGCTGGTGCTCGGGGCCGGCGACCATGGCCTGTGGCACCGCTTCCTGCACGGTTCGGTCAGCCGCCACTGCCTCAGGCACGCCCACGGCCCCGTCATGGTCGTCCACCCCGACGAGACGGAGGTGGCAGAGGCCCGCGGGAAAGCGAGAGCCCCACGGCGGCACCCTCCGGTCGTGGTGCCGGTGAACCCGCTGGATGTCTGGGACCGGAAGGGCTGATCCTGCTCAGCACAGAGGGCCGCGCCCGTCGACCGTGCGGGTCGGTGGGCCGAGGAAGACCTCAGGTGAGTTGGGTCCGTACGAGACGTTGAACGTTTCGAGCCGGTACCCCCACGGCCCGTTCTGGTCGCCGAACCGGTAGTTGATCTGCCACCGATGCCACTCCCCCGGCGCGAGCCGGACCTTCGGCGGGCGGCTTCTGCGCCGCGGCACGCTGAACAACGGCGTCTCGGGCGGCCCCACCAGCAGCAGCCCGTCGACCTCGCGGAGATCGAATCGATTGTGCTGGATGCTCACCGTCTTCGCGTCATGCGGATCGGCTCCGGCGTGCGCAAGGCCGAGTTGGCACGCCCGGCGGACCCGGGGAGGCGCCCTGCCGGGGCCCGGCCGGCTCACACGTACATTGGCCACACACCCGTGAGCTCGAAAGGTCTTCATGAATTCCTCGGCAGCCGCCGCCACCGAAGAGCGTCTCGCCGCGCACCGGCGCCGCTTCGACACCGCCTTCGCGGCGTACTTCACGCGTCTGGCGGCGACATTCGACGCCCCGCCGCAGGGCCGCTTCACGCCCCGATGCCTGGAGCTGCTGAGGGATTTGTCCCTGCGCGGCGGCAAGCGGCTGCGCGTGGTGCTGCTGTACGAGGCCGCCCGGCTGGTGACCACCGAGGACGTACCCGGCCTGGCGGAGGCCGCGCTCAGCGTCGAACTGCTGCAGACGCACGGGCTCGTCCACGACGACATCGTCGACGACTCGCCCGTACGGCGCGGCGGACCCTCCACGTACTACGCCTACCGCCACGCCTTCCCCGACCACGAGCGCACCGCGCTGGGCCTGGCCGTTCTCGCCGGTGACCTCGCCGCGTTCCTGTCGCTGCGGGTGCTGCTGGAGGCGGACGTCCCCGCCCCGCTGCGGCAGGCCATGCTGGAGGTGCAGACCCGCGCGGCCACGGACGCGGTCGCCGGCCAGATCCTCGACCTGGAGCGGGACTTCGAGGACCTGCCGGGCGAAGAGCTGCTGCACGCCGTCACGGAGTACAAGTCCACCCGGTACTCCATCCTCGCCCCGCTGCGCCTCGGGCTCCTCACCGCGGGCGAGGACCTCGGACCCCACGACGCGCGCCTGCGCCGGTACGCCACCCTGGTCGGCATCTGCGGGCAGCTGCGCGACGACTACCTCGACCTCTTCGGCGACGACGACGCCCTGGACAAACCCCCGGGCGGCGACCTGCGCGCGGGCCGCCGCACCTATGCCCTCCGCGCCGTCCTCGAACAGGCCGACGCCGCCGACCGGGCTGTCGTGGAAACCGCCCTCGGCACTGCCTGCACGCCCGAAACCGTCGAACGCGTACGGGACATCGCCCGCCGCCAGGGCACCGACGCCCGGCTCCGCGCCGACCTGAACCGCTACGCAGAGCGCGCCGCCGCCGAGGCGTCCGGCTGGGGCGAGTGGTGGCGGGAGGAGGCGGTGAGGCTGTTCACGCACCTGCCGCTGCGTATCGCCCGGGGAGTCGAGTGACGCGGGGACGACCGCTTCGACACCCGCCCGGGTCAACGCAGGCCAGCGATGCGAAGGTTGCCCACCGGCAGCCCGTCCTACGGGGCCCCGAAGTGGCCCCCGCCTAGGGGTTTCTCGCCGCACGGGGAGATGGTCAATTCCGTCAGCGCCGAAGGCACAGCGGCGGGGTTGCAGCGGATGTACCACTCCGTGGCGAGCAACCGCTCCCGTGCGTCCGGCGGAAGACCGGCGATCAGCCCCGGTAGCGCTCCCCGCTCCACCTCGGAGCGGTGCGCCAGCACCGCGGCGATCTTCTGTTCCGCCCAGGGGCCGACATCGACGATCGCGGCGACCTGCTCGTCCGGAACGCTGTACACCGCTCTGCGCACGCCGAACACATCTCTCAGCGCCGGCACGGCGGAGTGCGGATGCGTGGCCAGATAGAGGGCATGCGGCTGCCAGGGGGCGCCGGCATCCGGGTACAGCTGCGCGAGCCCGGCCGCTTGGGCGGCGAGCATGGTCACCCGATGGGTGTGCACGTGATCCGGGTGACCGGACAACCCGCCGTAGGCGTCATGGGTGACCACGATGTCCGGGCGGAATTCACGGATGTGGGCCACCACCCGCCGTACCGCCTCGTCGAACGGCGCATCGCAGAACCGCACGCACCCCGGGGCCGACCGCGGTGCGCGCGCGTCGGCGTAGCCGAGCATCCGTGGCTCGCCGGCGCCCAGGATCCGCAGCGCCTCGGCCAACTCCGCGGCCCGCTGGGTGTCCGCGGCCCAGGTCGCCGTCACCACCGCGGTACGCGCACCCGCGGCCGCGTGACGGGCGAGCACTCCGCCCGCCGACAACGACTCGTCGTCCGGGTGAGCGAAAACCGCGAGCAGGCTCGGCACGGGCATGGACGGTCCGCCTTCCGGGACGAAGGAAGCCCGATCGTACGTCACCCGGAGCGGCGCGCTGCGGGCCCGTTGCCTGTCGGAGGGCAGGCGGGCCAGGTGGGCCGTCCGGCACCGCACAGTGTTGAATGCACCGCATGACGATCCGACCAGCCCGCGCGAACATCGACCCTGTCTCCGCGGAGCCGCCGATACCCGACGGCGAGCGCGTGATCCGGGATGAGGACTGGTACGGACACGACCTGTCGGGCCGGACGTACGCCCATTACTCCTTCCTCGACACCGACTGGACCGAGGTCGTGAACGAGGGGGCGGTCTTCGACGGTTGCACGTTTTCCGGGGTGCGTTTCAATGCCTCCCGGCACACCGGTGCGGCGTTCACCAACTGCGTCTTCCGTCGCTGCACCTTTTTCGACACCTCCTTCACCAACTGCAAACTCGTCGGAAGTCTCTTCCAGCAGTCGACTTTCACCCTTTTCCAGGTGACCGGGGGTGACTGGTCCTTCGTGGGCCTGCCCGGCGCGGACCTTCGCAAGGCCGCTTTCGAGGGTGTGCGGATGAGGGAGGCCGACCTCACCGCCGCGCGGCTGGAAGGGGCGACCCTGATGGCCACGGACCTGTCCGGGGCGATGCTCCACAGCTCCCGGCTCGCGGGCGCCGACCTGCGGGGCAGCGACCTGTCCGCCCTGGACCCGCTGACCGTGGAGCTGGCCGGGGCCACCATCAGCCTGGAACAGGCCGCGGTCATCGCCACCGCCCTCGGCCTGAACGTGGTGTAGGGGGGCAGGACCGGCGGTCACCCGGGCCGGGCCTCCGGGCCGGGTTCAGGCCCCCGTCGTCGAGCCGGGGCGGATGATCATCAGGACCGTGACCACGGCCCAGGCCAGCGAGAACATGCCGGTGACCATCGCCAGGCGCGGCAGCGCCGCCCTGGCGGTCGCGAGCGCGCTCTCGTCCCGCTTGTCGAGCGCCTCCATGACGGCGTCCTGTGTGAACACGGCGAGCACCAGCAGGAACGCGGCGAGCGCCGTCAGCGCCATCGACGCGATCAGCCAGGTGTCGCCCATCACGCCCATCTGCCCGGCGGTGGCCACTCCGAAGGCCGGGACCGCGACGGAGGCGGCGGCGTAGACGCGGGTGACCCGGTGGAGCAGCCGGAGCGCGCCCAGCTCCGAGCCGCCGTCCGCGCCCAGCGCCTGCCGGGCGTAGCGGGGGAAGAGGCTCGCGGCGACCGTAGCCGGGCCTATCAGAATGAGCGCCGCCAGGACGTGCAGGCTGAGCATGAGCTTGGTCATGAGCGCGTTCGCTCCCATTGGTTTCAGTCAGACTTAAACACGTGGGACGCTAGCATCCGGATGCGGCGGCCCCGGCGGCGGGTGCGGGCGCGGCGATGACGACGGACGATCGACGGACGATACGGAAGCGGGTGGCACGGCCTTGGCCGAGGAGCAGCGACTGTCGCTGGCGCTGATGCTGATCGGTGTGGGCCGGGTCGTACGGGACGAGGCCGGCCGCTCCCTGGAGGCGCGCGGCAGCCACTCCTTGCGCCTGATGAGCGCGCTGGGGCACCTGGCGCATGAACCCGGCCTTTCCTACAGCGAGCTGGGCCGCCGCGCCGGAGTCACCGCCCAGAGCATGCAGGCCACGGTCCTCCAGCTGGAGAAGGCAGGCGCCGTCGCCCGTTCGTCTCCCGCCGGTCGAGGACGGACGGCCGTGCTCCGGGTCACCGAGGACGGCCGACGCGCGCTGGCCGAGATGCGGCAGACCTTGACCGAGCTGGAAGAACCGTTGCTGGCGGGCCTGTCGACTGCGGAACGGGCCGTTCTCGCCAAGGCGCTGGGCCAGGTGGCCGCCAACCTCCGTACGGCCGGGGGGCCGAGCGGCGAATCACCGTGAAGGCGGTGAAGCAGGCCACCACTGGTCCGCCCATCGTGAACAGGGACTGCACGGTGACAGCTGAATGGGAACACAGCGACCGGGCTGGAATCCCCCGAGCTTGTGCGGATATGTTGTACCTCTCCAGTATTGTCCGCCGGAAGTGGCAGCTGGTGTTCACAGCACCCGGAGGGAGCGGACATGCCGCATGAGGCGGAGATTCAGATAGGTGACCTTGTAAGGGTCACGGGCGGGCCGTTCGCAGAATTCAGGGGCCCTGTCGGATCCGTCGACTTCGTTCGTGGACGCGTACAGCTGACCGTCGACATCCTGGGTGACGTGAGCACCATCGACGTCCCCCGGTCGAATGTCGTGAGGATCGGCTGAACTCGCCGTTGTCGGGTCCGTCTGCGGTCGAGGTCAGTCGCCGGGGGTTCGTCAGGACTTCGGCGGGAGAGACGATCGCCGAGGAGGGCGGCAAGCCGCCCCCGTCGGAGTCGGGCTAAGGCCGCAGCACGCCCCACCACAGCGCCCATGGGACGAATCCCGCGGCCGCGAGCATCGCCGGGGTCAGCCGGAGCCAGGTGGCCGTGTCCAGGGTTCGTCGCGTCCGCCGGAGCGCGGCCGTCGCCACGCATGCCGCCACGACCACGGCGATGCCGAGCAGTTGCACCACGAGCCACCCCGCCGGGCGGCCGAACACGACCGGTTCCACGGCCGCTTCACCGAAGGCGTAGACCGACAGCGGGCACGCGACCGCTCCCACCACCGCGACCAGGCCGAGCCCGGCCAGCCGGCGGACGGGGCGCACGGCGGGGCCCTTGCGCAGGACGGCGGTCAGCGGGTAGGTGGCGAAGCCCAGGAGGAGCAGTGCGGGGGCGAGCCACGCGTAGGGGGTGCGGCTCGGGACCGGGGTGCTGGGAGCCGCCTGTGGTGGTGCGGGGGCGGCGCTGGAGGGGGGTGCGTGGCCGGCGGCGACGGCTTGTACCCAGCCGGTCATGGTCCGTACGTAGTCGGGGGTCAGCTCCCCGAGCCGCTTGCCGTGGAAGAGGGGGCCGCCGACGCGGTCGAAGCCGTCGGACGTGCGGTGGCCGTTGTGGGCGCCATCGGCGACGAAGCGGATGACGGCGTGCTCGTTGCCCGCCCGGGCGAGAGCGCGCTGGAAGACCCGGGCGCTCTCCCGGGGCGGCACCTGGTTGTCGTACTGCCCCCACAGTGCCAGCACGGGTGTCCGGCGCAGGCTTTCCAGCACCGGTACGGGATCGTGGTCCGCCGTCGGGAACAGGCCGGTCGCGTCGACGAATTGAGCCGCCGGTCCGCTGACGGTGCGCTCGAACGACCCGTTGACGTTCTGGTGCAGCAGGTGCGTGGTGAGGTTCCACGCCTGGGTCCGGAGCGGGGAGAATCCCGACCCTCCGACGGTGATGACGTAGGCGACGTCGGACGAGCGCGACGCGGCCAGCGGCGCGATCCAGCCTCCTTCGCTGAATCCCCAGATCCCGACCTGGCGGGGGTTCACGTCGGCTCGGTCGCGCAGCAGTCGCACGGCCGCGAGCGCGTCCTCGGTGAGCAGTCCGAAGTCCCGGTGCAGCGTGGAGTATTGGACGGTTCGCTTGTCGTAGACGAGGGTGGTGATCCCGGCCTGGGCGAATGCCTCGGCCTCCTGCCGGTATTCCTCCCGCGGGCCGGGCCCCGAGCCGCCGAGGAGCACGATGCCGGGGCGGGGCGCGTGGGTCCCGCCGTTCGACAGGACCGTCCCGTGGAGGACGAGACCGCCGCCGCCACGGAAGGTGACCTCCTCGTGGACGAGACCGGTGCCGGCCGCCCGCGCGGCGGGCGCGGGCAGGAGGAACACGATGGCCGCCGCCGCCAGCGCGGCGAACAGCCGTATGAGCGGTTTCGCCGAGGGCAGCACGGCGTGTGTCCCCTTTCGTTCGAAGTCGGGTGCGCTCCCGGTCAGTCGACCTCGGGGATTCCGAGCAGCCGTACCAGCACGGCGCGGGCGTCGGGCGCGGCGTCTTCCTCGGGGCGCGAGAATCGGTGGATCAGAGCGATGTATTCCTCGAGGAATTCGCGGAGTTGTTCCGGGGTGAGCCGCAGCGTGGACCGGGAGAAGATCGCCGCATCGGCCCAGGGCCCCAGGTCGTCACGTGCCTCGCCGAACCGCTGGACGCTCTCGACGAGTTCGGCGAGGCTGATGCGGTACATCTCGGTCAGGGCTTCCCGCATTTCGGGGGTCTGCCGGCTGTGCGGCGGAAACCGCCGGTCCCCCGGCACCGCCCGCCACCACCGCTCCCTCCCCTTGGCCAGCTCGGGCACCTCCTCGACGAAGCCGTGCTTGGCCATCTGGCGGAGGTGGTAGCTGACGAGTCCGGTGCTTTCGCCCAATTCGTGGGCGAGAGCGGTGGAGTTGGCCGGTCCCTTGCGCAGGCATTTCTCGATCTTCTGCCGCATGGGGTGTGCGAGTGCCCGCAGGGCGGCGACGTCGGTGATCTCCTGAGCGGGTGGTTGTTCGGCCATGGGAGCAGCGTAGGGTCTTGCAAAGGCCACTTGCAAGGGGTCTTTGCACGACCTTTCCCGCCGCGCGCCGGGTCGGCACCGAGCCGGAGTTCACCTCGTCGGCCACTACCGCGCCGACGCCGTGCGCCGAGCGGCGGCGCTCCGGACACCCGCGCCCCTGGGCCGCGTTCGGCGGGTCTAGGATCGACCGCCTGGATCACATTCCGGATCCATCCGTAGTGCCGCGTGTTTCCTCCGCGTATCCCGACCCGGTTTTCTCTGACGACAGGAAAAGGAAAGTGCAGATGACCTCCGTGCATGGCACATCCATCGACATCCCCACACCGGACGGCACCGCCGACGCCTATGTGGTGCACCCCGACGGCCCCGGCCCGTACCCCGCCGTCCTGCTTTACATGGACGCCTTCGGCCTGCGCCCGCACCTGAAGAAGATGGCCGACCGCCTGGCGTCGGCCGGTTACGTGGTCCTGGTCCCCAACGTCTTCTACCGTCACGGACGGGCGCCGGTGCTCGATCTGCCGGAATTCATCGACGTGGCGGAGCGCCCGGAGATCTTCCAGCAGCTCGGGCCGCTCTTCCAGTCCCTGACGCCGGAGGCGGCGATGCGCGATGCCGACGCCTATCTGCGCTGGCTGGCCGACTCTCCACTGGCGAAGCCCGGGCCGGTCGGCCTGACCGGCTACTGCCTGGGCGCCGGACTGGCCCTGCGTACGGCGGGCAGCCACCCCGACCGGGTGGCCGCGGCGGCCGGATTCCACGGCGGGCACCTCGCCTCCACCGCGCCGGACAGTCCGCACCTGCTCGCCGAACACATCACCGCCGAGCTGTACTTCGGGCACGCCGACCAGGACCAAGCGATGCCGCCCGAGCAGATCGACCGCCTGGACAAGGCCCTGACCGAGGCGGGCGTGCGCCACCGGTGCGAGGTCTACACCGGCGCCGACCACGGCTTCACGCAGGCCGACACCGCCTCCTACAACGCCGAGGCGGCCGAACGGCACTGGACGGCACTGCTGGACCTCTTCGGCCGCGCGCTCTGACCTGACGGGGGCGGAACCGCACCGCCCTACGGGAAGATCCGGTCCAGATGACGGGTCAGGATCCCCGCCGCCGCCTCGGCGTCGCGCTGGCCCACCAGGACGCTCGTGCCCAGGCCCGCCGACATGGCGAGCAGGCCGACCGCCTCCGTGCGCGCGTCGACACCGGGGGTGGTGAGGCCGGCCTCCTCCGCCTTCCGGAGCAGGCCGGTCACGGTGTCCTCGGCGGCGTTGGGGCTGTCGATGAACGGCTGCGCGGCGAGCGACTCGTCCGTGACGGCCAGGACGGCGTACGAGGTGTAGAGGAGGTGGAAGCGGCGGCTCTCCTCGTCGGTCGGCAGCGCGGCCATCAGCAGGGCCTCGATCACCGCGCGCGGGCCCGGGTCGTCGCCCGCGGCGCGGACCCGGGCGGCGACCCGCTCGCCGAAGCCGCGGGCCAGGTGGTGGAGTCCGTGGAGAAGCAGCTTCTCCTTGGTCTGGAAGTAGTACTGGACGAGTCGCAGGGAGACCCCCGCCTCCGCGGCCACGTCGCGCATCCCCACGGCGTGCAGTCCGCGCCGCCCGGCGACCCGGACGAGCGCCTCGGCGATCTCGGCGCGGCGTACGTCGTGGTCCACGCGCTTGGGCATCTTCGCGTCTCCGCTCGTCGGTTCCCCTGCTCGGGCCCGGTCGGGGATCTTCATGGTACGCCCGTATCACCATCATGGTACGGGCGTATCACCAAGGTCGGATGCTCCCGGAGGTGCCCACCGCGCCCGAGACCATGACCCGCCCCCAGGCCGGCGTCGGCCGCTATGTGAACGACTCCCTGCGCGACCGCTACTTCGCGGCGTGCGACGCGCTCTACGCCATGGGCGCGCCCGCGCTCGAGGAGAGGGACGTGGAGGCGAGCTTCGGAACCACGCACGTCTACCGGTACGGCCCCACGGACCCCGCCGCGCGGTCGCGCACCCCGGTCGTGCTGGTCCGGGCGCCCGCGCCGAGATCGTCTCGAACACCGGCCACGGCCCGCAGATCGACCACGCGGACGCGGTCAACGCGCGCATGCCGGGCTTCATGGACTCCGTCGACTGACCGGCCGCACGCGCGGGGCATCCCTGTCGCCGGAATGGCCGCGCCGCGGTCGACGGCCGGAGGCCCGTCGTTCAGCACCATGGATACGGGGGCCACAGCCCGTCTACCTTGGAGCGCTGAACAGCGGATGAGCAGCAACCCCACCGATGTGCCCGGCGACGGCGGGCCGCCCGTCTCCCGTCGCGAGTTCGACGCGCTCTTCGAGGCGGTCCGTACGTGGGGCCGCTGGGCGCCCGCCGACCGCGGGGCCTGGAACCGGGTGACCGCGGACCATGTCCGGCGGGCCGGCGCGCTCGTCCGGTCCGGGACGGTCGTGCCGCTCGGACGGCCGTGGGACACCGTGTCCGGCCCGGACAACAGCAAGCCCGCCTTGCATTACATGTCCGACCTGGGTGACGTCGAGGCTCCCGAGCCGTCCACCCACAAGGACTTCATCGGCGCCGACTACCACGGCAAGGGCGTCAGCCACCTCGACGCGCTCTCGCACATCGCCTACCGCGGGCAGCTCTACGGCGGCGGTACGGCGCGGGAGCTCGTCGGCGCCGGCGGTGCCCGCTTCGGTGCCGTCTCGGCGCTGGGCCCGCTGGTGACCAGGGGGGTGCTCCTCGACCTGCCCGCCGTGCTGGGGAAGCCCTGGCTGGAACCCGGGCAGGCCGTGCGCGCCGCGGACGTCCTCGCCGCGGAGGCGGCTCTCGGCGTGCGGATCGGCGAGGGCGACGCGGTGCTGCTGCGGGTGGGCCGTTTCCGCCGCCGCCGGGAGCTGGGCGCCTGGAACCCCGACGCGGCCGGTGCGGGCTTCCACGTGGACGCCATGCCCCTGCTGGCCGAGCGCGGCATCGCGCTGCTCGGCAGCGACGGCGACAACGACGTACGGCCCTCGCCGGTCGAAGGCGTGCGCTCCCCCGTCCACGCGCTCGCCGTCACGGCGATGGGGGTGCCGCTCCTGGACAACCTCGACCTCGAAGCGCTCTCGTCCGGTGCCGCCGGGGCAGGCCGTCACGCGTTCCTGCTCCTTGTGGCGCCCCTGAACATTCCGGGCGGTACGGGCTCGCCCGTCAACCCCGTGGCGGTGCTGTGACAGCCGGGCGGGCCCGCGTCACGGACCGTACCCCCTGGCCACCGTCCGCGATCGGTGCCGTTATGTCGGCAAAGTTCTAATATGGAACAACAGTGCAGCCGCTCCGACGAACGGGTGGTCATGGGCGCACGCACCGACGAGGGAAGTGGTCCGGATGGGGCTCGTGGCGGAAGGCGTCGGCCCCGCGCTCGCCCGTGAGCAGTTCTTCGGCGGCGACCCGGTGGAGGGCGCCGTGCGCGGCCCGATCCTGAACTCCTGGCAACGCTGCCGGTCGCTGGGGCTGTCACCGGACGGCTGCGAACTTCCCTACACGCAGGACCTCGATCTGGACGGCCGCCTCGTCCGCGCGGCCGGGCCCGTGCTGAACCGGCTGCAGGCGATGTTCGCGGGCAGGAACATGAACGTGTGCCTCGCCGACGAACGCGGGGCCGTACTGCAACGCCGCTTCGGCGAGGCCGACATGGCCAGACGGCTGGCCCCGATCCAGAGCGTGCCGGGATTCGTGTTCGCCGAGGAGTTCGCCGGGACCAACGGCATCGGCCTGGCGCTCGCCGAGCGGCAGTTGGTCGACATCTACGGTGCCGAGCACTTCGCCGAGCGGTCCCGGTCGAACGCCTGCTCTGCGATACCCGTCCGGGACCTGCTCAGCGGGCACATAGAGGGAGTTCTGTGTCTCGGCTATCCACGCACCGACGCGGACGCGGCGCTGGACACCGTGATCCGCAGGGCGGCCCGCGTCATCGAACGGCGGCTGCTGGAGCAGAGTTCGGTGCGGGAGCGCGCGCTGCTGCGGGCGTACCTCGACGCCCGGCGCCGCGTGCCGGACGACGGAGCGGCCCGCGACGGGCACGTGGGCGAGCTCTCCGCGAGCGGGCTGGACTGGCGTGACCAGATGATCCTCAAGGAGAAGGCCACCGAGCTGCTCTCCTCCGCCCAGCGGGCCGCCGTCGAGGTGCCCCTGCCCGGCGGCCGCCGCGTCACGCTGCTGAGCCGCCCGGTGACCAGCTCGTCCGGGGTGGAGGGGCTCGTCGTCGAGGTGATTCTCCCCTCGGCGCACCAGCGCCTCACCGTCCCGGCCGAAGCCGGCACGGCGCCCGCTCCCGCGGAGCGGCGGCCGCTCGTCGGCACCTCGCCCGGACACCTCCCCCGCCGGACCTCCACGGCGGCCCGCGCGCCCGGCGCCGCCGAGGCCGCGGCCAGCGGACTGGTGCTGGTGGGCGAGCCGGCCGTGGGGAAGTACGCCGTCGCGGCACGGCGCCGCCTGGAGCTGCTGTCCGAGGCCAGCACCCGCATCGGCACCACCCTGGACGTGAGCCGCACCGCCCGGGAACTCGCCGAGACGGCCGTCCCGGGCCTCGCCGACTTCGTGACCGTCGACCTTCCCGAAGCGGTGCTCCGCGGCGACGAGCCGACCGACCCGTGCAAGGACCTCCACCGCGCGGTGGTCCACGGTATCCGCGAGGACTGCCCCTTCTACCCCGCCGGTGAGCGGGTCGACCTCCGGCCGACCACCCCTCAGCTGCGCTGCCTCACCAGCGGGCAGACCGTACTGGAGCCCGATCTGCGGACCTCGGCCGACTGGAAGACCCAGGACCCGGCCAACGCCCAGCGCCTGCTCGCCCACAACATCCACTCCCTCATCGCCGTCCCGCTCCTCGCCCGCGGCATCGCCCTGGGCATCGCGAGCTTCTACCGCTCACGGGACCCGGCACCCTTCGGGGACGACGACCGTTCCCTGGCCCAGGAGCTCGCGACCCGCGCCGCCATCTGCGTGGACAACGCCCGCCGTTACACCCGCGAGCACGCCATGGTCCTCGCCCTGCAGCACAGCCTGCTGCCGCACGGTTTCCCCGAGCAGAACGCCGTCGAGGTGGCGCACCGCTACATGCCGGCCGAGTCCGGGGTCGGCGGCGACTGGTTCGACGTCATCCCCCTCTCCGGCACGCGCGTCGCCCTCGTCGTCGGGGACGTGGTCGGCCACGGCCTGCACGCCGCCGCGACCATGGGCCGGCTGCGCACCGCCGCGCGCAACTTCGCCGAGCTGGACCTCCCGCCGGACGAGGTGCTCACCCACCTCGACAATCTCGTCGGACGCCTCGACCGGGAGGAGTGCGGCGAGGACCCGCTCAACGGCAACACCGGGCTCATCGGCGCCACCTGCCTCTACGCCGTCTACGACCCCACCTCGCTGCGGTGCGCCATGGCCCGGGCCGGTCATCCCCCACCCGCGCTGGTGCGCCCCGACGGCACCGTCACCTTCCCCGACCTGCCCGCCGGGCCGCCCCTGGGCCTGGGCGGCCTCCCCTTCGAGACCGCCGAGTTCCCCCTCCCCGAGGGCAGCCGGCTGGTCCTCTACACCGACGGGCTCATCGAGGACCGCCACCGCGACTTCGACACGGCGCTGGAGCAGCTGCGCCGGACCCTGGCCCACCCCGACCGTTCGCCGGAGGACACCTGCCAGGCGATCCTCCGGACCGTGGTGCCCGAGCACCCCATCGACGACATCGCCCTGCTCGTCGCCCGCACCCACGCCCTGGACCCGGACCGGATCGCCACCTGGGACCTGCCCGCCGACCCGGCGCTCGTCTCCTCCGTCCGCTCCGCCGTCACCCACCGGCTGGCCGAGTGGGGGCTTGCGGAGATCGCGTTCTCCACGGAGCTGCTGCTCAGCGAGCTGGTCACCAACGCCGTCCGGTACGGCACCGGCCCCATACGGGTGCGCCTGCTCTACGACCGCGCGCTGACCTGCGAGGTCTCGGACACCAGCAGCACCGCCCCGCACCTGCGCCACGCGGCCGTCACCGACGAGGGCGGCCGCGGCCTGTTCCTCGTCGCGCGGCTCTCCCAGGCATGGGGCACCCGCTACACCGCCGACGGCAAGGTCATCTGGGCCGAGTGCGCCCTGGAGGTGCCCGGAGGCAGGTCCGGCCCCGTCGAGGCGTCCTTCGACCTCGACGACATTCCCGCGATCTGACGGCCCATCCGGCGCCACGGCCGGCCGGACCGTAACATGACGGAAATTGCACCAGCTTGTCCTGACAGGTCCTGGAGAAGTCTGTGCGCGGCACTCCTGACACCGGCCCCCTCCCGGGCCACGGCCCCGAGCCCCTCGTCCGCATCCGCGGCCTCGGCAAACGGCTCGGCGGCACACTCGCGCTGGACTCGGTCGACCTCGACATCCGCTCCGGCAGCGTCCTGGCCCTGCTCGGCCCGAACGGCGCCGGCAAGTCCACGCTCATCAAGGTGCTCGCGGGCATCCACCACGCGGACGAGGGCGAGGTGACCGTCGCCGGGCATCCGCTCGGCACCGAGGCGGCCTCCCGCGCCATGTCCTTCATCCACCAGGACCTCGGTCTCGTCGGGTGGATGACGGTCGCCGAGAACATCGCCCTGGGCACCGGGTATCCGCGCCGCGCGGGCCTGGTGTCCTGGCGGCGGACCCGGCGGCAGTGCGCCGAGGCCCTCGGCATCGTCGCCGCGCACCTCGACCCGGACGCCGTCGTCGCCGACCTCACCCGCGCCGAACGCTCGCTGGTGGCCATCGCCCGCGCCCTGAGCACGCGGGCCGGACTCATCGTGCTCGACGAGCCGACCGCCAGCCTCCCGGCGGCGGACTGCGCCCGGCTCTTCGGCGTCCTGCACACCCTGCGCGACCACGGGCGCGCCGTCGTCTTCGTCACCCACCGGCTCGACGAGGTGTACAAGGTCGCCGACACCTTCGCCGTCCTGCGCGACGGCCGCGTCGTCAGCCACGGCGCGCTCGCCGGCCACGCCCCCGCCCGGCTGGTGCACGACATCGTGGGCCACCGGCCCGCCACCCACCGGCTCGCCGCCCCCGCCACGGGACCCACCGTCCTGAGCCTCGACGGCGTACGGACCGAGCACGCCGGACCGGTCGGCCTGCGGCTGCGCGCCGGGGAGGTCCTCGGCATGGTGGGCCTCACCGGGGCCGGGCACATGGAACTGGGCCGCGCCCTCGCCGGCTCCCGGCCGCTCCTCGCCGGGCGGGCCCTGCTCGGCGGCCTGCCCTACCGGCCGGGCACGGTCGCGGCCGCCGTCGACGCGGGCGTCGGCTTCGTGACGAGCGACCGCCAGGAGGAGGGCTGCGCGGCCGAACTGACCGTACGGGAGAACTTCCTGGCCAACCCGCGGGCGGGCGGCCTGACGGGCGCGCACTGGATCAGCCCGGGGCGGGAGCGGGCCGTGGCCACCGGCCTGATCGACCGGTTCTCGGTGCGCCCCCGGGACAGCGAGGCCCCGATCGCCACCCTCTCCGGCGGGAACCAGCAGAAGGTCATGATCGGCCGGTGGCTCGGGCTGAGGCGCAGGCTGCTGATCCTCGAGGAACCCACCGCGGGCGTGGACGTCGGCGCCAAGGCGGCGATCCACGGACTGCTCCGGGACGCGCTGGCCGGAGGGCTCGCCGTCCTGCTGATCTCCACCGACTTCGAGGAGGTCGCGGGCGTGTGCCACCGGGCCCTGGTGTTCGTCCGCGGGGCCGTGACGGTGGAGCTGAGCGGCGACGGCCTCACCGTCGGCGCGCTCACCCACGCGGCCTCGGACATGACCGCCCTCACCGGGACGCCCGGGCGATGACACCGAGACCCTCGCGTGCTCTCGGGCACCTCATCGGCGCGTACGGCCTGCTCGCCCTCGCCGTCCTGCTGTTCCTGGCCTTCTCCCTCGCCCTGCCGGACACCTTCCCCACGCTGGACAACATCTCCGCCGTCCTGTCCGACCAGTCGATCCCCGCCATGCTCGCGCTCGGCGCGGTGATCCCCATCGCCGCCGGTAGGTTCGACCTGTCCATCGGCTACGGCCTCGGCCTCGCGCACGTCATGACGATGCGTCTCGTCGTCGTCGAAGGCTGGCCCTGGCCGCTCGCCTGCCTCGCCGTGGTGCTCGGCGGGGCCGCCGTCGGCGCGTTCAACGGCATCGTCGTGGAGTTCGCGCGGATCGACTCCTTCATCGCCACCCTCGGCACCGGCAGCATCATGTACGCCTTCACCGGCCGGCTCACCGGCGGAGCCCGGATCGTCCCCGGCCCGCACGGCCTCCCCGCCGCCTTCACCGACCTCTACGACTCCCGGTTCCTCGGCCTGCCCGTTTCCGCCTTCTACGTCCTCGTCCTCACCGCCGCGCTGTGGCTGCTGCTGGAACGCCTGCCGCTGGGCCGGTATCTGTACGTCATCGGGTCCAACCCCCGCGCCGCCGAACTGGTGGGCATCCCCACCCGGCGGCACGTCGTCCACGCCTTCGTCGGGTCCGGCCTGGTCGTCGGCGCCGCCGGAGTCCTGCTCGCCGCACAGCAGCAGATCGGCAACCCCAGCGTCGGCATGGACTACCTCCTGCCCGCCTTCGTCGGCGCGCTGCTCGGCTCCACCGCGATCAGACCCGGCCGGGCCAACGCTCTGGGCACGCTCGTCGCCGTCACCGTCCTCGCCATCGGGCTCGCGGGCATCGGGCAGCTCGGGGCCCGGTTCTGGGTCACCCCGCTGTTCAACGGCAGCACGCTGCTCATCGCCGTCGGCCTGGCCGGCTACGCCGCGCGCCGCCGGCTGCGCCGCCGCCGGACGGAGGGCTCCCGGGCACCCGGGTCCGCACCCGGGGCCACTCCCTGACCCGCCCGCCGCGAGGAGCTCCCGTGCACGCGAACCGCAAGGCCGCCCTGTGGGGCGCGGCCGTCATGGCGGCGGCCGTCAGCGTCGTCGCGGGCTGCGAGCGCGGCGCGTCGACCGGTGCCGCGCCGGTCCCCACCGGACCGGCAAAGTCGGGCTGCCCCGGCGTCCTGGCCAGGGCCGAAGCCGCCGTCCGGCAGGCCGAAGAGACCCGTTCCGCTTGGCGCGGCCCCACCACGGGCCCTTCGGCGGTCCCCGGCAAGAACATCGTCTACGTCGCGCAGACCATGACCAACCCGGGCGTCGCCGCCAACGCCGAAGGGGTGCGGGACGCCGCGCGGGTCATCGGCTGGAGCGTCCGGGTGATCGACGGGCAGGGCACCCCCGCCGGGATCCAGGCGGCGTTCAGCCAGGCCGTCACCCTCCGGCCGTCGGGCGTCGTCATCGGCGGCTTCGACCCCCGCCTGACGTCCGGACAGGTCGCGAAGGGCAACGCCGAGCACATCCCGCTCATCGGCTGGCACGCCGTCGACGCCCCGGGGCCGAGCAAGGACCCCGCGCTCTACAGCAACATCACCACCAGGGTCGACGACGTCGCGCGGATCAGCGCGGAGTGGATCATCGCGCACTCCCACGGCGACGCCGGAGTCGTCGTGTTCACCGACGCCTCGATCCCGTTCGCCAGGGACAAGTCCGGCCTGATCGAGAAGGAACTCGCCACCTGCTCCGGCGTGCGTCTCCTGGCGGAGGAGAACATCCCCCTCCCGGACACGAGCAGCCGCACGCCCCAGGAAGTCTCCTCGCTCCTCTCCCGCTTCCGGGACAGGTGGACCCACTCCGTGGCCATCAACGACGTGTACTTCGCCGACGCCGCCCCGGCACTGCGCGCGGCCCGCAGGAAGGGCGCCGGCGCCCCCTTCAACATCGGCGCGGGCGACGGCGATCCCTCCGCCTTCCAGCGCATCGACAGCAGGCAGTTCCAGGCGGCCACCGTGCCCGAGCCGCTCACCGAGCAGGGCTGGCAGATCGTCGACGAGTTCAACCGCGCCTTCTCCGGCGCACCCGCCAGCGGCTACGTCGCCCCGGTGCACGTCGCCACGGCCGCCAACAGCGCCGGCCGCACGACCTGGGACCCGCCCGGCTACCGCGCGGCGTACCGGAGGATCTGGGGCAGGTGAGGCAGCGGGACGGCACCACCGCCCCGGGGGCCGGGCTTGTCCGGGCCCGTCCCGTGCCGCTCGACACGGGGGGGTCAGGCGACCTGGCGGCCGACGACATAGCCGACGAGCGGCACCGTGGAGCGGATGCGGACCTTGTCGACCGTGCCGTCGGAAGGGAGGTCGATCAGGTGTTTGCTGCCCGCCACGGTCACGCCCGCGCGGCTGGGGCTGCCCCAGGCGCCGCCCTCCTGGTGCAGGGCGGTGGTCACCTGTCCGTCCGCGCCCTGCGGTGCCAGGGCGACCCAGGCCGGGCCGTTGCGGGCCGCGCCCTGGGGCGCGGAGGTCGTTCCCGCGGGCTCGACCGGCAGGTCGAAGTCCGTGTTCGCCGGCACGGTGAAGAAGGCGAGCATGTCGTCCTCCGTGTAGGAAGCGGTGGGGGGTGCGGGCTCGAAGGACAGGGCCCAGGCGCGGAGTTCCCGTGTGCTGCCGAGGCGGCAGTAGTCGCGGTCGACACCGCCGGAGTCGCTGTACTGGTGGAAGAGCCAGTCGGCCTGGATGCCCGGGTGCCCGGCCGTCCGTCCGGCGGTGGCGATCCACAGGAAGTCGCAGTAGTAGCCGGTGGTGTCCACGTTGCGCCAGTAGTCGAGGTTGGCGTACATCCCGACGGGGTGGTACGGCAGCCGACGCTTGACGTACCGCAGCCACTCCTCCTTGTACGCGGCCTGGCGGGCGCGCGGCACGCTCTGGTTGGCGTCGTCGTAGCCCTCCCAGTCGAGGACCACGAGGTCGCCCGGCCGCCAGGCGACCTGGCGGAGGAAGTGATCGGCCTCGGCGTGCGGGGAGTTGGCCATGCAGGGATAGTGGTACGCGCCCCACACCAGACCGTGCGCCTTGGCGTGGTCCCGCTGCGCCACCCACTTGGAGTTGATGTACGTCAGACCTTCGGTGACCTTGACGAAGGCGAAGCCGAGTCCTGACACATCCGGTTCCGACGACTGGTAACTCGCCCAGTCCTGGCCGTAGATACCCATATCGCTCTCTCTTCCGCCGTCGCGCCGGGCGTTCGCGCGCGACGGCGCCCGCTCGTTTCGAACGCCTCACCGCCAGCGGAGCAGGTTGTCGGCTTCATGACAACATCCAGGCCGTCGGCCGCGGAAAATTTCCGGAGAAGGACAGATGCCCGGCCTCAGCCCGCCTTCTGCGAAGCGGCCGCTTCGGGGCGCAGGTCGGTCAGGGTCAGCCGGTGCACCGGTGGGTCCGGGAGGGCCACGCGGCTGGTGATGTCGAGCCGCGGGCCTACGTGCAGGAGTTCGCCGGATCTCAGGAGGCGCCAGCGGGGGTTGTCGTCCATGCGTTCACTGGCGATCACGACCGCCGGGGTGGCCGCCAGGTCCTGCGAGCGGACGCGCATGCGGCCCCGGGCGCCGCTGTGGTCGAGGTGGCGGTCACCGTGCCGGCCACCGGCGTCGCGGTCGAGGACGTACAGCTCATGGGTGTCGGGGTAGCGCAGGGCCCACAGTTCGTCGCGTGTGGCGAGGACGACGTTGAGGGCGTAGACGGGCAGGTGCCCGGCGACCCAGCGGGCCGCGTGCTCGATCCCGGCGGCGACGTCGCCTCCGTGGGTCCGGATCTCACGGGTGATCAGCGCGAAGAACCGCTCGGAGTCGGTGTCCCCCGCGACCAGCGACCTGTCGTCCCCCAGTTCGGCGTCGAGCGCGTCCAGTCCCTCGATGACGCCGTTGTGGGCGAAGAGCCGGCCCTCCTGGAGGAAGGGGTGGGTGTTGCGCTCCTCCAGGCTCCCCGTCGAGGCGTAGCGCACATGGGCGAGGAAGGTGGCCGACTCGACGTGTTCGGCCTCCTGGCCGAAGCAGCGGTCCTCGTACGCGGCGATGGGCGCCTTGTGCAGGTGCGGGACGCCCAGGGCGTCGAAGTAGCCGAGGCCGGTCCCGTCGGGATCCCGGCGGCTCTGCCGGCTGAGGCTGTCGGGGGCGTCCAGCAGCCAGAAGGTGGCCCGTGCGCGGACGGGCGCGCTGCTCAGACCGAACAGTCGGCACATGGAGGAAGCTCCTTGTCGTCGCTCGTTCGACAGTGTGCGTCAGTGCCGGCCGGGCCGCTGCGGATTCCTCGTCTCGGCGCCGTGCGCGAAGCCCCCGGCGTCGTCGGAGTCGCGGTGGGGGGCGCTCTGTTTCCGCAGGCGCGGCAGCACCCGGTTGAGGTCCTCCAGCAGCAGGTCGGCCAGGTCGTGGCTGAAGCCGTTGCGTACGACGATACGCAGCACGGCCAGATCGGTGCGGTTCTTCGGGAACGTGTAGGCGGGGACCAGCCAGCCGCGCTCGCGCAGGGCCGCGGAGACGTCGAAGACGGAGAAGCCCTCGATGCCGTCGCGCACCTTGAAGGCGAAGACCGGTATGTCGCTGCCGTCGGTGACCAGCTCGAACTCGTCGAGCTTGGCTATCCGCGCCGCGAGGCGGACGGCGACGTCCCGGCAGGTCTGCTGCACCCTGCGGTAGCCGTCGAAGCCCAGCCTCAGGAAGTTGTAGTACTGCGCGATCACCTGGGCGCCGGGCCGGGAGAAGTTCAGCGCGAAGGTGGGCATGTCGCCGCCCAGGTAGTTGACGTGGAAGACCAGGTCGTCGGGGAGGGCGGCGGCATCGCGCCACAGCGCCCAGCCGACGCCCGGCATCACCAGGCCGTACTTGTGGCCGGAGGTGTTGATCGACGCCACCCGCGGAAGCCGGAAGTCCCATTCCAGCTCCTGGTCGAGGAAGGGGGCGACCATGGCCCCGGAGGCGCCGTCCACGTGGATGGGCACGTCGAGGCCCGTACGGGCCTGGAGGTCGTCCAGGGCCGCCGCGATGTCCGCGACGGGTTCATAGCTGCCGTCGAACGTCGAGCCGAGGACGGCGACGACACCGATGGTGTTCTCGTCGCACAGCTCGACCGCCGTCTGCGGGCTGAGGTGGAAGCGGCCGCCCTCCATGGGGACGTAGCGGGGTTCCACCTCGAAGTAGTCGGCGAACTTCTCCCAGCAGACCTGCACATTGATGCCCATGACCAGGTTGGGCCGGTCGGCCGGCTTGCCCTCCGCGCGGCGCCGGTGCTGCCAGCGCCGCTTGAGCGCCAGCCCGCCCAGCATCGCCGCCTCGCTCGACCCGGTGGTCGAACAGCCCATCGTCTCGCGCGGGTCCTCGGCGTGCCACAGCCGGGCCAGCATGTGCACGCACCGCGTCTCCAGTTCGGCCGTCTGCGGGTACTCGTCCTTGTCGATCATGTTCTTGTCGGCGCACTCGGCCATGAGCCGCTCGGCCTGCGGCTCCGCCCACGTGCTGACGAAGGTCGCCAGGTTCAGGCGCGCGTTGCCGTCCAGCATCAGCTCGTCGTGCACGAGCTGATAGGCGACGTCCGCCCCCATCTCCCGCTCGGGCAGGGCGTACCGGGGAACCGTGACGGGCTCCCGGCTGAAGACGGGGTTGAGCTCGACGTCGCGGCTTCCGCGTCCGTCCTCGTGAGGCCGCTTCAAGACCATGGCCGAAGTCCCTTCTCGCGCTGGTCGGATGAGGTGCCGTCGGCTCCCCCACGCCCACGTACCCCGGCGACTCCCGGTGAACCGCACCGCTGGACCGCGCGTGCGGCGGGACCGGCTGCTTCCGGTGCACCCCGGTCCCCGGCGGGCGCGCACTGTGCCCGCCGCGAGCCGGGCCGTACTGTTGGACACGCCGAGCGGCACGCGTCCGTGACGGCGACTCGGTCGGCAGCGAGGGCGGGAGTACGGATGACCAGCACGGTGGAGCACCGGTTCGTCGAGGTGAACGGCGTAAGACTGCACATCGCCGAACAGGGGCGGGGGCCGCTGGTGCTCCTGCTGCACGGCTTCCCCGAGTGCTGGTACTCCTGGCGGCACCAGTTCGGGCCGCTCGCCGAGGCCGGGTACCGGGTGGTCGCACCGGACCAGCGCGGCTACGCCCGCAGCGAGCAGCCCGACGACATCGCCGCGTACAGCATGCTGCACCTCACCGGTGACGTCATCGGGCTGATCCACGCCCTCGGCGAGAGCAGCGCGGTGGTCGTCGGCCACGACTGGGGCGCGCCGGTCGCCTGGACGACGGCCATGCTGCGCCCGGACGTCGTACGCGGCGTGGCGGGCCTGAGCGTCCCGCCCGCGCCGCGCGGGCCGGTCCCGCCGCTGCCGGCCCTGCGCGCGGTGCTCGGCGACGGCTTCTACCAGCTGTACTTCCAGGAGCCGGGTGTCGCCGACGCCGAATTGGCGCGCGATCCGGCAAGGGCGTTCCGCTCCCTCCTGACCGGCGCCTCGGGCGACTCCCCGCGCAGCGACCCGCCCCGCCCGTGGGTCATCCCCGAGGGCAGCACGCTCCTGGACACCATGCCGGAGCCGAAGCAACTGCCCGGCTGGCTCGGCGAGGACGACATCGACGTCTTCGTCCGGGAGTACGGCCACCATGGCGAGCGCGCCTTCACCGGAGGGCTGAACTGGTACCGCAACCTCGACCGGAACTGGGAACTGCTCGCGCCCTTCCACGGGCGAGGGATCGATGTCCCCGCGCTGTACGTGGGGGGCGACCGCGATCTGGTCCGTGCCTTCCCCCACGCGGACAAGCTGCTGGCGTCCCTGGAGCGGACGGCTCCGAAGCTGCGCCGAAGCCTGACCCTGCCGGGCTGCGGCCACTGGACCCAGCAGGAGCGGCCGGACGAGGTCAACGCCGCGCTCCTGGAGTTCCTGGGCGAGCTGGGCTGAGACCGTGCGCCTCCCGCGGCGGTGCCGCTACGGTGCGACGGCATGAGCGCACCCTCTGACTTCGACCCGTGGTCGCCGTCGTTCGTCGCCGACCCCTACCCCGGCTACGCGGCGCTGCGCGAGCAGGGGAGCGCCCACTGGTTCGCCGCCACCGGCCAGTGGCTGATCCCCCGCTACGAGGACGTGCAGGCCCTGCTGCGCGACCGCCGACTCGGCCGTACGTACCTGCACCGCTTCACACACGAGGAGTTCGGCCGCACCCCGCCTCCGGCGGCGCACGAGCCGTTCCACACCCTGAACGGGTACGGGCTGCTCGACCTGGAGGACCCCGCTCACGGCCGGGTCCGCCGCCTGGTGTCCAAGGCGTTCACCCCGCGCACGGTGAGCGGGCTGGCGCCCTCCGTCGAACGGCTGGCGTCGGACCTCGTCGCCGCGCTGGTCGCGGACGGTGGCGGCGATCTGCTCCAGGCGGTCGCCGAGCCGCTGCCGGTGGCCGTCATCGCCGACATGCTCGGCATCCCGGAGTCCGACCGCCCGTTGCTGCGCCCCTGGTCGGCCGGCATCTGCGGGATGTACGAGCTCGAACCGTCCGAGGAGACGGCCACCCGGGCCGTGCGGGCGTCCCTGGAGTTCTCGGCGTATCTGCGCGAGCTGATCGCCGCCCGGCGCGCGGCGCCCGGCTCCGACCTCATCAGCGCGCTCATAGCCGCGCACGACGAGGGCGACAGGCTGAGCGAGCAGGAGATGGTCTCGACCTGTGTCCTGCTCCTCAACGCCGGACACGAGGCCACGGTGAACGCCACCGGCAACGGCTGGTTCGCCCTGCTGCGGCATCCGGAGCAGTTCGCCGCGCTGCGGGACGATCCGTCGCTCGTCCCGGGGGCGGTGGAGGAAGTGCTGCGCTACGACACTCCGTTGCAGTTGTTCGAGCGCTGGGTGCTGGACGACATCGAGGTGGGCGGCACGCCGATCCCGCGCGGCAGCGAGGTGGCCCTGCTCTTCGGTTCGGCCCACCACGACCCGGCCCGGTTCCCGGACCCGTCCCGCCTGGACATCACCCGCAGGGACAACGCCCACCTCGCTTTCGGCGCCGGGATCCACTACTGCCTCGGGGCTCCGCTCGCGCGTGTGGAACTCCAGGCGGTGTTCGGCGAGTTGGTGCGCCGGGCACCGGGGCTCCGGCTCGCCGCGGAGCCCCGGTGGAAGCCGGGGTACGTCATGCGCGGGCTCGAAGAGCTCCTCGTCGAGCTCTGAGCGCTCCGCCGGAATTCGGGAACAGCATCTGCGGGCGCGTCGTGGCCGGTCGCGCGGTTCCCCCAGAACAGGTGCCGTTGATGTTGACGTTGATGCCCAGGCCGGCCGGAGCCGGTTCCGCCGGCTTCCGGACACGGCCTGGTGGTCAGCGGCGTGCGTAGCGGCTCTCGAAGGCCCGCCAGTCCGCCTCGAGCTGCCATTGCAGCTCCGCCTTGGGGCTCGCCGCCAGGAACGCCCGGCAGCCGGCGCCGGGCAGCCGCCCGGGGGCGGGGGTGTCGTTCAGGCACGGGCCCGCGAACGTGTCGTAGCGGTCCCGTTCCTGCCACAGGTCCGGGCCCTCGATGAAGGCGTGGTCCAGCGAGGCGCGCGCGAGGTTCCGCAGCTGCGCGACGGTCAGGCCCTGTTCGGTGACGGCCCGTTGGAAGACCTCGGTCAGGTCGCCGCGGCTGACGCCCGGGTCGTCGGTGGCCAGGGCGACCGGCACTCCCGCGTCGAGGTAGGTGCGCAGCGGGTGCCGGTCGCCGCTGACGCGCAGTATCTGGGCGTTGCTGGTCAGGGGAGCTTCGACGAGGACGTGCCGCCGGCGCATCCGGTCGGCCAGCGCCCGGGGGGCCTTCTCGTGGGCGAAGTCGACGCCGTGCCCTATGCGGTCGGCGCCGGCGGTGTCGACGGCCTCGTTGATGTGGAAGGCCAGGTCGTCGTCGCGTACACCGCTGAGCCCCTTGACGAGTTCACCGGCGTGCAGGGTCGTGCGCACGGACGGGGCCCGGGACTTGAGGAAGCCCATCATCTTCATGTGCAGCGTGTAGTCCCGCAGGGCGACCGGGTCGTCCTCGGGCTGGACCATGTTGACCCCGACCACCCGGCCGAGCTTCCGGCGTGCGAGCTCGTGGCCGAGGATCTGTTCGGCGAAGACGTGGCGCGGGCTCTGGGCGCGCAGGACCTGGTAGTCGAAGCGGATGGCGACCCGGCAGGCCGCGGGGGCGGACCGTCTGTCGCAGCCCAGCTGTTCGCGGTAGTCGCGGTAGCTGCGGTCGAGGTCCGCCGCGGCCTGGCGGACCAGGTCCTGGAATCGTGGGTCGGCCGTCAGCGTGGAGTGGAACTCCGCGAGGCCGGACGGACCGGGATCGGCCGGGTGGACGCGGTCGACGAGCCGGTTGAGGGGGCCGGACCCCACCGTGACCAGGGTCTCCAGGTAGCCGGTGTGTTCCCGCGCCGCGGTCCGTGCCACTTCGGCGAGCATGTCCGCGTCGTGACCTGTGGTCGCTTCCTCGAACTTCCCGAAGGTGGCGAAGAAGTGGTCGTGGCCGGGCTGCGGGTCACCGTCGAGCGGGAGGGCGAAGTCCTGCATGGACCATTCCTCGACGACACGCCGGTGGAGCGGGCCGGGCCGCAGGGCGTCCTGGGCCGGTCGCTGTCCGGCCGGGCACGGCTGTGGCCCCGGTGTGACGGCGTAGGTCGTGGTGTCGATGCACTTGCGGTCCCGTGCCGCGTATCCGATGAGGGACTCCGCCCGCACCGCACCGTCCAGGTGCTGGTGCAGGTCGCCGCCCTTGGGCAGATCGGCCATGAAGCGCCTGAGTTCCGCCGGGGAGTGCGCCACGCGGTCCATGTACGCCTGGGTACGGGCCTGTTCGCCGCCGGGGCCGCCGTGGTCCGGTGCGACGGCGGCCGCGGGCAGTATGCCCGCGGCCACGCCCAGTGCGGTCAGTGCGGCGAGTACGGGCCGCCGGATTCGGTGTCTCTTGAGCATGATCCGTTCCTCTCTACCCGCTCATCGTGCCAGCCGTGGCCCGCGGCACGGACAGCGCCTGGCCGCGTGCGGGGAACGGCAGTTGTGGCACGGGAGGGGTGGAGAGGAGGCTCAGCTCACAGGAACAGGTCGAGGGCCCTTTCGCCGTACGCGGCCTCGGTCATGGCCCGGGTGATGAGGCGGAACTCGTTGTCGTCGACGGCGCGCAGGACCTGTCGCAGCGTCACGCCGCACCGGCCCACGAGGGACGTGGCGCACTCCAGGACGGCGAGCTCGCTCGTGGAGGCCGTGAGCGACCGCGGCACGTCGAACAGGCGCAGCCCGACCGCGGTCCAGTCGACGGACGCGTGCGTGCCGGTGCGGTCGATGAGCGGCGGGCCGCCCGGGGGGATCCCGTCCTCCTCGGCGAACCGCCTCAGCCAGTAGCCGTCGCGGTGGGCACCGAGGAGGCGGGTCGCCGCACGCATCTCGCCGCTGCCCACGCCTCGCACCATGGCCTCGGCCAGCGCCATCCCGTCGCCGGTCACCGTCATCACCGTCTCCGTTCCCTCGATGACCGGGGCCGGTGTGCCGGCCCCGGCTTCACTGTGCGGGGCCGACCCTTCGGAGCCGTGGCGCACACGCCGGGGGTTCGCCCGGACAGCCCGGCGGCCCGCGCCCGGGCGGGGCGAGCGGGGCTACGGCTGGAAGCCGCCGTCCATCCAGTCCTTGAAGAGCTGGAGGTCGGCGTCCGACCAAGGGCCCTCACCACTGCCGGGAGGGGGCATCTGCTTGCTGGAGAGCTGCTGGAAGACGTTCTGGGCGTTGCCTGGATCGGACATGTAGGAGAAATCGTCGAGAGCGACGCCGAATTCCTTCATGTGCTCGATGTCCATGGCGGTGAACAGGGGGCGGATGTTCCGGGAGAAACTCACGGCCATGTGCTCAACTCCTGGATCGGCTCGACTCGTCGAGCAGGGTGGATGTCCATCTTGTCTGCTTCCACCCCTAGTTGCCCTGCAATCGCGGGCGGAGCACGGTTCAGCACATCGTGTGCCGCGGGTCGCTCGCGCGGACCGCCCGGGGGGTGACAGCGAACGGGATCCCACTGTCCCGACGGGATCCGACGCGCTGTCGCATCGCGACCGAAATGGATACCACTGAGCGATCTGCGAAGCTTGTGGCGTGAATACTCGCTTCCGCTCACTTGTCGCGTACTGGCCCGTCGCCATTCCGATCCTGGCCGCCCTCGTCCTGGCCCTGACCTGGGGGCGGTCATTGTCCGCCGGGGCGGTGGCCCTGGTGAGCTGCTGTCTGGCCGGTGCGGTGCTCTCCGCCGTGCATCACGCGGAAGTGATCGCACACCGGGTGGGCGAGCCGTTCGGGTCGCTGGTACTGGCCGTCGCGGTGACCGTCATCGAAGTGGCCCTCATCGTGACGCTGATGGCCGACGGCGGCGACAAGAGCAGCACGCTGGCCCGCGACACCGTCTTCGCCGCCGTCATGATCACCTGCAACGGCATCGTGGGGCTGTCCCTGCTGGTGGGCGCGCTCAGACGGCGGGTCGCGGTGTTCAACGCGGAGGGCACC
The DNA here is from genome assembly GCF_040689515.1 of Streptomyces sp. NPDC051173. NCBI lineage: Bacteria > Bacillati > Actinomycetota > Actinomycetes > Kitasatosporales > Streptomycetaceae > Streptomyces > Streptomyces sp. NPDC051173. Next base: position 82,626 of record NZ_JBFBBD010000003.1, on the reverse strand, counting down.
GGCGCGGCCTTCGGAACGGTGGCGACGCTGGCCGGGCTGAGCCTGGTCCTGCCGACGTTCACCACCAGCACCCCGGGGCCGCGGTTCTCCACGGCCCAGCTCGTCTTCGCCGCCCTCGCCGCGCTCCTCCTCTACGGCCTGTTCGTCACGACCCAGACCGTCCGTCACCGCGACTACTTCCTCCCGGTGACCGCCGGGGGCGAGGTCATCGACAGCGACGACCACGCCGACCCGCCCTCCACCCGCACGGCCCTGACCAGCCTCGGCCTGCTCGCCGTCGCCCTGATCTCGGTGGTCGGCCTGGCCAAGGGCGTCTCCCCCACGATCGAGTCCGGCGTGGCCGCCGCAGGCCTGCCCGCCTCGGTCGTCGGCGTCGTCATCGCCCTGATGGTGCTGCTCCCCGAGACGATCGCCGCCGTACGGGCGGCCCGCCGCGACCGCGTCCAGACCAGCCTCAACCTCGGCCTCGGCTCGGCCATGGCCAGCATCGGCCTCACCATCCCCGCGGTCGCGGTGGCCTCGGTCTGGCTGGAGGGCCCGCTCGTGCTGGGCCTGGGCGCCACCCATATGGTGCTGCTCGCCCTCACCGTCGCCGTCGGCACCCTCACCGTGATCCCGGGCCGCGCCACCCCGCTCCAGGGCGGCGTGCACCTCTCCCTCTTCGCGGCCTATATCGTGCTCGCGGTCAGCCCGTAGGGGCCACGCCGGCACCGGGCCCGTACGCGGCCTTCCGCGGCGCCCCTCACCTGCTCCTTTGACCTGGGTGCCCGCACAGGAGCATTATTCAACGTATGTCGAATATGCAGGGCTCCGCCCCGGGCCAGGCGCCCCCGGACGCCGCCGTCCTGGCCCGCGGGCTGACCGTCGTCCGCGGCTCCCGTACCGTACTGGACGGCCTCGACTTCGACATCGCCCGCGGCCAGGTCACCGGCCTCCTCGGGCCGTCCGGCTGCGGCAAGTCCACCCTCATGCGCTCCGTCGTCGGCACCCAGGCCAAGGTGACCGGCACCCTTGAGGTCTTCGGCCGACCGGCCGGCAGCGCGTCCCTGCGCTCCCGCGTCGGGTACGTCACACAGGACCCGTCCGTCTACGACGACTTGACGGTCCGCCAGAACCTCGACTACTTCGCCACGGTCCTCACCCCCGGCCGCCCCGCCGCCCGGGGGCGCCGCGACGACGTCACCCGCGTCATCGAGGACGTCGACCTCACCGGTCACGCCGACGCCCTCGCCGGCCGCCTCTCGGGCGGCCAGCGCACCCGCGTCTCCCTCGCGGTCGCCCTGCTCGGCACGCCCGAACTCCTCGTCCTGGACGAGCCGACCGTCGGCCTGGACCCCGTCCTGCGCCGCGACCTGTGGGCCCTCTTCGGCCGCATCGCGGAGCGCGGCGTCACCCTCCTCGTCTCCTCCCACGTCATGGACGAGGCCGAGCGCTGCCGGAGGCTGCTGCTCATGCGGGAGGGGCGGATCCTCGCCGACGACCCACCGGACGCGCTCCGGGCCCGTACGGGCTCGGCGACCGTCGAGGACGCCTTCCTTCGCCTCGTCGACGAGGCGAAGGCCCGGGGCGCGGCCCCGGACGCGGCCGCGGCGCGGGCCGACTCCCGTGAGGAGAGCGCCTGATGAACGCTTCCCGGACCCTCGCCACCGCCACCCGCGTGCTGCGTCAGCTGCGCCACGACCCGCGCACCATCGCGCTGCTGCTCGTCGTCCCGTGCGTGCTGATCGCCCTGCTGCGGTACGTGTTCGACGCCGACCCCGGGGTCTTCGACTCCACCGGTGCCTCCCTGCTCGGCATCTTCCCGCTCATCACGATGTTCCTGGTGACCTCGATCGCCACCCTGCGCGAGCGCACCTCCGGCACGCTGGAGCGCCTGCTCGCCATGCCGCTCGGGAAGGGCGACCTGATCGGCGGCTACGCCCTCGCCTTCGGCCTGCTCGCCGTGCTGCAGTCCGCGCTCGCCACCGCCCTCTCGGTGTGGCTGCTCGGCCTGGACGTCACGGGGTCACCTTGGCTGCTGCTCCTGGTCGCCCTGCTCGACGCGCTGCTCGGCACGGCCCTCGGTCTCTTCGTCTCGGCCTTCGCCGCCACCGAGTTCCAGGCGGTGCAGTTCATGCCGGCCGTGATCGTGCCCCAACTGCTGCTGTGCGGGCTCTTCGCCCCGCGCGGCACGATGCAACCGGTGCTGTCGGCCGTCTCCGACGTCCTGCCGATGTCCTACGCGGTCGACGCCATGGACCAGGTCGTCCACCACGCCTCCGTCACCTCCGACTTCGTCCGCGACATCGCCGTCGTCTCCGGCTGCGCCCTCCTCGTCCTGGCGCTCGGCGCCGCCACTCTCCGCCGCCGCACGGCCTGACAGCGGCGCACCGGCCGGTCCGGAGGGAGGTAGATGGCGCAGACGACGGGCAGGCACACGCCGGCCCGGGCGGGGCGCTCAGCACGGCCCATGATCGGTGATCGCGAGGAAGTCCCGGATGTCCTCGACCAATTGCCAGGCCATGTCCTCCAGCACGTAGTGCCCCGCGTACGGATACAGGTGCAGCGCGGCCCCCGGCAGGCGCCGCGTCCACTCCGCGAGGACCAGGTCGTCGTAGAGGGGGTCACGCATCCCCCAGCCCAGGAACACGGGCACCTGGGTGAAGCACACCAGGGCCTCGCCCAGGCGCTGGGCGTGCGGCCAGCCGGCGTCGGCGGGGCTCAGCGGAATGTCCTGGGCGACGCGCACCAGCGTCGACCGGTCGCGCTGCCGTCGGTACGGGGCGGCATAGGCGGCGCGCACCGCGGGCGGCAAGGGACGGTACACGCCCCCGGACAGCGCCATGCGGACGACGGCATTGGAGGCGTGGGCGACGCGGCCGACGGACCGCTGCCGCAGGGCGAGCAGGCTCCGGGGCGGCCGGTATCCGGGCGGCCAGGGGAACGCGGCGGTGTTCAGCACGACGAGACGGTCGACGACGCCCGGGTGCAGATGGGCCCACCACAGGGCCACGGGCCCTCCCCAGTCGTGCACCACCAGCGTCCAGCCGCGGGCGGGTGCCCGCCGCTCGGCGACGAGGTGCTCGACCAGCCGCCCCAGATCCTCCGCGCGGCTCTCGGCGAGCCGGGCACCGGGCAGGTCGCGGGCCCGGTCCGACAGCCCCATGCCCAGGTGGTCCGGGGCGATGCAGCGGTACCGCCCGCGCAGGCCGAGGACGAGCCTGCGCCACATATAGCTCCAGGTGGGGTTGCCGTGCACCATCAGCACGGGCTTGCCCTCGCCCTCGTCCACGTAGTGCTGGTGTGCGGCACCGTGGTCGAACCAGCGGCCCTGGAAGGGGTAGTCGGGAAAGCGCCGCGCCTGTTCGGCGGACAGCGGCGGCTCGGGGCTCATTTCCCGCACCGGTGCCACGGCATTGGAATCCCCGTCCTGTCGATGCGGGCCTGTCGACGCGGCCCATCGCCGCGGTCAGGCGATGTGACCTGCCATGGCGGCTGTCATGGCGGCCTGTCATGCGGAAGGAAGCCGGGAGAGCGGACCGATGAGAAGGGTTGTGCGCAGAGTAGGGATACGGGCGTACTCGAGTAAAGGGGGCAATCAGCGCATGGGGGGCGTGCGACGAGGCGCTCGCCGGGGCGGACAAGTCCGCGCGTGCCCGCGGCTATCGCCTCAGTCTGGCGGCGTCGAAGAGCCCGTCGATGCCGTGCGCGGTCAGGGCCAGGCTGGCGCAGCAGATCGCCATGAGCGCGGCGAACGCGACGGCCAGGTGACGGCGCGGAGGCGTGGGCGGTGCGAGCAGCGCCTGGACGCGCTGGGGCACGGGGCCGCCGACGGCCGCCATCGCGGCTGCCGGCGCCCGCTTGGCGGCGAGGGCCGCCCGGGCAACGGCACGGGCCACCAGGCGGCGGTCGGTGACGGTGGCGCCGGCCTGTTCGTCGGCCCACCGCTCCAGGGCGAACGCGCCGGCCCGGGCGAGCGGGCGCAGCAACGGGTTCACCGCTGCCGCGAGGTGCAGGGCGAGCAGGAAGAGGTGGTGGCGGTGGCGCAGGTGGGTGCGTTCGTGGGCGAGCAGGGCGCGCCGTTCGTCGGCGGTGAGCACGCGCAGCATGCCCGAGGAGATCACGATCCTGCCGGGGGTGCCGGGCAGGGCGAAGGCGGTGGGGGCGGGGTCGTCGAGTACGGCCAGGTCTCCGGCCGTGGGCAGGTCACGGCATTCGCGCCGGGCGTCGGCGATCGCCCGCACCCTGCGCCAGAGCGCCACCGTCAGGGCCACCGCACACACCGGTACGGCCAGGGCGCAGGCGGCGGCCACGGGCCAGTCGAAGGGGGTCGCGGCGGCCAGCGCGTGCGGTGACCAGCGTCCCTCTTCGGCGACTTCGGGGATCTGTCCGACGAAGGTGAGGCCGATCATCGCCAGGGCCGTCACCCAGGCGCCCGCGGCGACCAGGGCGGCGAGGGTGAGCATCCAGGCGGCGATGCGGGGTGGCAGTCTGCGGCCCGCCCCCGGCGCGGTCAGCGCGAGGGCCGCGCCGGCCAGCAGCGGCAGGCACAGGACGAGCCACCTGAGCACCACGCCCTAGCCCTCCGCGTGTCCGCGGAGCAGTTGCTCCAGCAACTTCTCGTCCTCTTCGGCCAGTTCGGAGACGAACCGGGCCAGCACCGCCGCCCGGTCCCCGCCGTTGTCCAGCAGGTCGCGCATCCCGGCCGCCGTGTGCCCGGCCTCGTCGCGCACGGGGACGTAGAGGTAGCCACGGCCGGCGCGTCTGCGGGTCACCAGTCCCTTGTCGTGCAGCCGGGAGAGGATCGTGAGCACGGTGGTGTAGGCGGGGTCGCCGGTCACGTGCTCGCGCACCACGCCCGCGCCCACCGGCTCACCGGCCGCCCACAGGGCCGCCAGCACTTCGCTCTCCAGCTCGCCCGGCGCCCGCCGTCCCGCCGCCGGGCCGTCCTGCTCGCTCACGCTCCCCGCTCCTTCGTCACCGGTCCGTCCCCGCTCCGGTATGGCCGTCGTCCCCACCGGCCGCTCAAACTACTACGCCCCGGGGACTGCGGTCACCGGTCGCCCTCCCCGGGAGAGCCGTGCGCGCGCAGTGGGCCGACCCTCAGATTACGCTCGCGGCAGGTGTCCAGGATCCGGGGCAGCGCGCCGAGGGTGCTGTACCAGGAACCGGGGGCGGATGTGCAGTCGGAATCGTGCAGCAGGACGGTCCCGCCGCCGCGCAGGTCCCGTGCGACGGTGCGGTGGACGGTGGCGGGGGTCGCCCGGGCCCGCCAGTCCTCGCCCCAGGCAGTCCACAGGACGGGGGTCAGCCCCAGGCGGTGGCAGGCCAGGTGGGCTCCGCCCGTCATGACGCCGTACGGCGGCCGGAACAGCAGAGGCGCCTGCCCGGTGAGTCCGGCCACGAGGTCGCGCGTGCGGGCGAGGTCGTCGTACGTGGCGCGGGGGCCGCGCAGCGGCAGCGGGCGGTGGGCCCAGCCGTGGAGGGCGATCTCGTGTCCGGCCGCGGCCATCTCCTCGACCAGTGCGGGTGAGCGCACGGCCATGGACCCGAGCAGGAAGAAGGTCGCGCGGATCCCGCGGGCGTCGAGCAGCCGCAGGAAGTGCGGGGTGGACAGGCGGTCGGGCCCGTCGTCGAAGGTCAGCGCGACATGGTCGGGGCGGCCCTGGCCCGCGAGGCCGGGCAGGAGACGGTTGCGCAGCGGCCCGACAGCGGAGAGGGCGGGTGCGGCGTGGGCGGCGGTGAGCACCGACAGTGCCGCGGCGCCGGCGCCGAGGGCGGTACGGACCGGTCCGCGGGGGATCATCGTCGGTCTCCGTCCAGGAGGTGGGTGAGCGCGGCGAAGTGCGCCGGCGAGTCGCCGTACGCCTCGGCGAGCGGGGCACCGATGCCCAGTGCCACCGTGGCGGCCACGGCCGTGGCCATGGCCGGGATGCCGAGCCGGACGGTGCGGCGGGGAGCGGTGCCCGCCGAGCGGCGGGGAGCGGGGACCCGCGGCGGTGCGGTGGGGTTGCCAGCGGCCTCGGCGATGGCCTGCGCCGGGCCGTCGGCCCGCCGGAACAGCTCCAGTCCCCGGGCGCGCTGTCGTTGCCCCAGCGGGCTGTGGAGGAGGTCGGCGAGTACGGGGCCGAGGCCGGCGGGATCACGTATCCAGGCGGCGAGGCCGGCCTCTTCCAGGGCGGCGGCGTTGGTCCGGCCGTGGCCCGGTATGCAGCGGTAGCTCGCGACCGGCAGGCCGGCGGCGAACGCCTCCAGCGAGGTGAGGCCGCCCGCGTTCTGGACCAGTACGTCGGCCGCGGACATCAGGGCGGGCATGTCCTCCACCCAGCCGAACACGTGCTCCACTCCGGCCTCGCGCAGCCGCTCGGCGAGCGCCTGGTTGCGCCCGCACACGACGACCGGCACCGCCGCGCCGCTCTCCCGGATCTCGGCGGCGGCCCGCTCCATCTCCCCCACGCCCCAGGATCCGGCGACCAGCAGGGCCAGCGCGGACTCCCCGGGCAGCCCGAACCGGGCCCGTGCCTCCCGTCGCCTGAGCTCGGTGGCGGGGGCGAAGAGGGCGCCGACCAGCGGCCTGGTCACCGTGACGGAGGCGGCGCCCCGCGCGCGGGCCTGTCCGGCGGGTACGGGATGAGCGGCGAGATGGACGTCGACGCCGGGCGCGATCCACAGGGGATGGACCGAGAAGTCGGTGAGGTAGGTGATCACCGGTACGGTCAACAGGCCGCGCAGACGCAGCGCGCCGAGCACCTGACCGGCCCCGGGGTAGGTCGAGACGACCGCGCGGGTGCCGGGGGCGATCGCCTGGAGGGTGCGGCGCTCGGCGCTGCGGAAGAGGGCGCGGGCGACGGGCCCGGGGCGGCCGGAGCGTTCGGTCGCGGCGTGGATCCGCTCGTAGCCCGCGGGGGCCGAGGTCAGGAGGCCGTGATAGGCGGCGGACAGCAGCTTTCCCAGCCGGGCCGGGAGAAGGTCCAGGAAGTCGTGCCGATCCACGTGGAATCCGTCGGACTCCAGGCGTCGGGCGAGCTCCACGGCGGCGCCGTCGTGGCCCGCGCCCACGCTTGCCGAGATGATGACGATCCGTCGCGAGGTGGCGCCGGGCAGCGGACGCGTCCGCCCGTCCGCCGGATCACTGCTGTGGAGCACGGGCGATCAGCCTCCTGGAACACGGGGAAAGCGAGGAACGGTTCCGCCCGCGGGCTGTGACCGGCCGGGCGGGAACCCCCAGGAAGCTACTACATGATGTAGAACTACGGTGATCGCGGCACCCTCGAAGCCCTGAACGGCGGGCCACGGGAACCGATCGATTCTCTACAACGTGTAGTAGCTTGACCGGACGACCCCCGCCCACAGGAGCACCCACCGTGACCACCCTCGCCCTCGGGCCGAACTGGCTCGACCCGGACCACTTGATCTCGGTCTTCGGCCTGCTCGGCATCCTGGCGATCGTCTTCGCCGAATCCGGCCTGCTGATCGGCTTCTTCCTCCCCGGCGACTCACTGCTGTTCACCACCGGCCTGCTGGTCGCCGGAGGCACGTACATCCACCAGCCGCTGTGGCTGGTGTGCCTGCTCGTGGTGGTGGCGGCCGTCCTCGGGGACCAGGCGGGCTATCTGTTCGGCCGCAAGGCCGGCCCCGCGCTCTTCCGCCGACCCGACTCCCGCCTGTTCAAGCAGGAGAACGTGGAGAAGGCCCACGCGTTCTTCGAGGCCCACGGCCCGCGCTCGATCGTGCTGGCCCGCTTCGTGCCCATCGTGCGCACCTTCACCCCGATCGTGGCCGGCGTGAGCCGCATGAACTACAGGCGGTTCGCACTCTGCAACCTGATCGGCGGCGCGCTGTGGGGCGCCGGGGTCACCGTGCTCGGTTACTTCCTCGGCCGGATCGCCTTCGTCGGGGCCCACATCGAGCTCATCCTCATCGGCATCGTCGCGCTCTCGGTGGTGCCGGTCGCGATCGAGGTGCTGCGGGCCCGGCGTACCGGCGCCGGCCTTCCCGGTCCGCGTACGGACGACACGGTCCCGGCGCCCCGCGACTCCGGCCGGCGACCGCGCTCCCGCCGCTGATCCCGTCCGGCGGCGGACCGGCCCGCGTCAGCGGACGGTGAGGACCATCCGGAACCGGGCCTCGCCGGAGAGCATCTTGTCGTACGCCTCGGCCGCCCGGTCCAGCGGCACGAGCTCGGTCATGGGGCGGATCCCGTGCCGGGCGCTGAACATCATGGTGTCCTCCACGTCCTGCGCGGTGCCGGACGGGTGGCCGCGGACGACCTTGCCCTCCATGATCAGCTGGTTCGGGCTGATGCCCAGCGGCTCGGTGTCCGCGCCGATGACCACGAGCTCGCCCCGGGGCGAGAGCCCGTCCACCGTCGCCGCGATGGCGTCGGCGTTGGCGGCGGTGGCCAGGACGACCTTCGCGCCGCCGAGGGCCCGCAGCGCCTCCCCGACGGGAGTGCCCGCCGTGCTGTCGACGTAGTGGTGCGCGCCGAGCCGCGCGGCGAAGTCGGCCTTGCCGGCTCCGCGGGCGACAGCCACGGTCTCGAAGCCCATCGCGGCCGCGTACTGCACGCCCAGGTGGCCGAGGCCGCCGAGGCCGAGCACGGCGACCCGGTCGCCCGGCCGGGCAGGGCTGCGGCGCAGCCCGTTGTACGTGGTCACGCCCGCGCAGGCCATGGGCGCCGCGTCGGTGGCCGCCAGCGTGTCGGGGATGCGGGCCAGGGCGTCCGTCGGTGCGATCAGGGCGTCCGCGTATCCGCCGTCGTACGCCCATCCGGGGACCTTCAGGTTCTCGCAGACGATGAAGTCGCCCTGCCGGCAGGGTCCGCAGTGGCCGCAGTGGCCGCCGAACCAGCCCACCGCCACCCGGTCGCCCACCTGCCAGGGCCCCCGCGTGCCCTCGCCGAGTTCGTCGATGCGCCCGGCGACCTCGTGCCCGGGGACGAGCGGGAACCGCACGCCCGGCACCATGGCCTGGACGAACAGGACGTCGCTGTGGCAGATCCCGCAGGCGTCCACGGCCACCCGCACGTGGCCCGGCCCCGGCCGGGGCGCCTCCCGCTCGACGATCTCGAACGGCTCACCAGCGGCGGCGACCTGTGCGACGCGATAGGTGCTCATCTGGATCTCTCCGGAGTGGGCGCGTAGGGCGGTCCCCCGGGAACCAGCAGACCAGCTGCGGCCCGATCCCGCGCGCCGGGCGGAGCGGATGTCCCCACCACGGCCGTCGGGCCGCGCCCGGCTTGATGACCATTTGATGAGCGTTCCGCGAACTCGGCCGTCGCGCCGGGCCCGGCGGCGGATCGGCTCATAGTGTGGGGACCATGCTCCGCACCCCGGCCCCCGAACGATCTCGCGAGGAGATCAACGCCGAGATCCGTCTCTTCCTGGCGACCCGGCAGGACCACGCCCTGACCAGGAACGAGCGCCGCGTGTACGAACGGCTGCTGGCCGAGTGGCTCGCGGCGCCGCACAGGCGCCTCCCGTGTCGCTCCCTGGTGTGAACCGGCCGCCTCTTCCCTGACGGGCCGGGCGCCCGACGGGAAGACCTCGCGACCACGACCGAGCGGGACCGGCGCCCGACCGGGTGGGCGGACGGAGCGGCGAAGGCTCAGGACCCGGCGAGCGGGCGCCTGCCGCGTGCCGCGCTGTTCACGACGGTACCGCGCAGTAGCCGGGGACGGAGGGCCAGCGGACGGTGAGCACGACGGACTCCTCCTCCGCGTACCAGGAGTGGCCGACTCCCCGCCCCCATACGACGTAGTCGCCCTGCTCGGCGAGGAGGACGCTGCGGCCGGGCAGTTCCACGCGGAAGCGGCCGCTGATGAGGACCAGCAGGGCCGTACGCCGCTCGCCGGTCACCCAGCTCGCCCGCTCGTCACCCCGCGGGTGGACGCCCCACTTGATCTCGACGTCCTCACTGTGCCGGGGGTCGGCGGCGTCCTTGAAGCGCCCGAGCAGCCATCCCCGGTCGAGTGCCGCGTCCTTGCCCGCGTTGCCCACGTACACGCTGCCGTTCATGAAACCGGAAGGTAGCAGTCGACTTCATGACTCCCGTCGGCGGCGCAGGGGTCGCACAGGTCGGATGCTCAACCCGCCGTGCCGGGTGACGGCTTCAGCGCCGACGGCACCGCCTGGGCCGCTGCCGCGATGGTCGCGACCATGGCCGCCGCGCACAGCAGGGACCAGCGGAGTCCGGCGTATTCCACGAGGGCCGCGCCGAGGGCGGCGCCCGCGGTCAGGGCGAGGATGACCCCGAGCCGGCGGGCCGCCTGCCGGCTGCCGTGCCGGAGGCCGCCGGAGTCCTGGACCAGGCCGATGAGGGCTCCGGTGAGGCCGAAGGTGACCACCAGGTCGGGCACCGCGAGTCTGCGGACGGCGGCGCAGTGCGTGCCCATCGTCAGCGCGAGCAGTGCCGTGATCGTGTGCCGGGCGGCCGGGGCGGGCGCGGGGGCGAGCCACGCGAGTGCGGTGGCCGCGGCGAGGAAGGCGGCCTCGGCCGTCAACGCGTAGCAGAACCAGTGCTGCCGTCCCCGCCTGGTGGCCAGGCGTTCGCCGAGGCCGGCCAGGACGATGCCGGTGACGAACGCCGCGATGGCGACCAGCGGGGCCAGATCGGAGTAGCCGGGAACGCCGCCGAAGGCGAAGCCCAGAACGATGACGTTGCCCGTCATCATGCCGGTGAAGACCTTCCCCAGGCCCAGGAAGCTGATGGCGTCCACCATGCCGCTCACCATGGTCAGGGCCAGGATGACCGCCGGCAGCGCTTCGCCGCCGAGGGACGCTTCGTGTGACCGGGGCAACGTCGGACTCCTTCTGCGCGGAAGTGTACGGAAAGGTCCTGCCTATCAGCGCCCCTCTGCGGGGAGCGAACAAGCGGAACCTTTCACGCCAGTTGACGCCTGCCGATCACAGGCGTGCCGCGAAGGCGATCTTGACATGCAAGGCGATTCCTGAAATTCTCCTTTTCGTCAAAGACTTACCGGGTCGGTCACGCGTCTGCTGCGGATACTCGCCCCCGGTATCCCGCCAGGGAGCACCGCATACCGGACAAGAACAATCGACCGGTTCAGCGCGGCTGGATACGGAAGTCGAACGCCGCGCTCCCGGGGTTGAAGACCGCCGCCCCGCCGTCGACGGTCAGCGTCGCGCCGTTGACCAGGGAAGCGGCCGGGGAGAGCAGCCAGCCGATCGCCTCGGCGACCTCCTCCGGCCGGCCCGGGCGCCGCGCGGGGCTGAGCCGGGTCACCTCCTCGTACGCCGCCTCGGCGCCGCCCTCCCCCAGGCCCGCCTCCTGGGCGAACCGCGTCATCCGCCGGTCGGCCATCTCGCTGCGCACCCAGCCGGGGCACACGGTGTTGGCGCGCACCCCGCGGGGGCCGTAGTCCACGGCGACGGACGAGCAGAGCTGGACGAGTGCCGCCTTGGAGGCGGCGTACGCCGCGTCGGCGATCCCGTTGCGCAGCGCGGCGACCGAGGCGACCGCCACCACGGCCCCGCGCACCTCCAGCAGGTGCGGCATCGCCGCGCGCAGCATCAGGAAGGGGCCGGTGAGATTGGTGCTCATGACCGTCTCCCAGTCCTCGACCGAGATGTCACCGACGGCCCCGCCGCGCCCGACACCGGCGTTGAGGACGAGCCCGTCGAGCTGCCCGTAAGCGGCGATGGCCGCCTCGACCAGGCCACGGACGCCGTCCGGATCGGTGGTGTCGGAGGGGTGCGCCAGGGCACCGGTCTCCTCCGCGATCCGCCGCAGCGGCTCGGCCCGCCGCCCGGACACCACCACGTGATGCCCGTCGGCCCGCAACAACCGGGCCGTGGCGGCACCGATGCCGGTCCCTCCACCGGTCACTATGACAACTCGCTGGTCCGTCATGGGCATACCTCCGACGATGATCACGTGCGGGACGTACCGATCGTACGTATCCGCACGACTCCCGGGTGCCCCGCGCCCGGCCCGGGGACCGGAACCGGCTACCGGGCGGTCGCGGTGTGAGGGCCTCCACATGCGGTGATCCGCGTCCGCGGGCATGTGCCCGCCGTGCGAGGCAAAGCTCCCCTCATGACAAAGCACCTGGTGATCGTCGCGGAGCACCGTCGGCCCGGCTCGTCGGTGGCCGTCGTCGGGCGGGAGGGCCGCGCGTGATCACGCACTCCTCGTATGCCGTCGAGCCGTGGGCGCTGCGCGAGACGCGGCTGAATCCGGATGTGCTGCCGCAGAGCGAGTCCGTGTTCTCGCTGTCCAACGGCCATGTGGGCTGGCGCGGCAATCTGGACGAGGGTGAGCCGCACGGCCTGCCCGGCTCGTATCTCAACGGGGTGCACGAGGTGCATCCGCTGCCGTACGCCGAGTCGGGGTACGGCTATCCCGGTTCCGGGGAGACGGTCATCAACGTCACCAACGGCAAGCTGATCCGGCTGCTGGTGAACGACGAGCCGTTCGATCTGCGGTACGGGCGGCTGCACTCGCACGAGCGCACGCTCGACCTGCGTGCCGGGCTGCTGCACCGCACCTGCGAGTGGACGTCCCCCGCCGGGTGCAGGATACGGGTGCGCTCCACCCGCCTGGTCTCCTTCACCCAGCGGTCCATAGCCGCCGTCCGCTACGAGGTGGAGCCGCTCGACCGCGGGACCCGCGTCGTCGTGCAGTCCGAACTCGTCGCCAACGAGCAGCTCCCGGTGAGCTCCGGCGATCCCCGGGCCGCGGCGGCGCTGGACTCCTCGCTGGAGCCCGAGGAGGACTTCGCCTCGGGCATGCGGCTGCGGCTGGTGCACCGTACGCGCGGGAGCGGCCTGCGGGTGGCGGCGGCCGCGGACCACAGGGTGACGGGCCCGGCGAGGACCCGTTCCGCCGCCGAGAGCGGGGCTGACGTCAGCCGGCTGACCGTCACTTCCGAGCTGGCGCCGGGGCAGACGCTGCGGCTGGAGAAGCTGGTCGCGTACGGCTGGTCGGGGGTGCGTTCGCTGCCCGCCGTGCGTGATCAGGTGGACGCGGCGCTGGCGGGGGCGGCCGACACGGGCTGGGAGGGGCTGGTCGGTCAGCAGCGCGCGTTCCTGGACGACTTCTGGGCCCGTGCCGACGTCGAGGTCGACGGCGACGCGCAGATCCAGCAGGCCGTGCGGTTCGCCCTCTTCCATGTGCTCCAGGCCGGTGCCCGCGCCGAGCAGCGCGCCATCCCGGCGAAGGGGCTGACCGGCTCCGGCTACGACGGCCACTCCTTCTGGGACACCGAGTCGTTCGTGCTGCCGCTGCTCACCTTCACCTCTCCGTGCGCCGTGGCCGAGGCGCTGCGCTGGCGGCAGAGCACGCTGCCGGCCGCCCGTGAGCGGGCCGGTCAACTGGGCCTGCGCGGCGCGGCGTTCCCGTGGCGGACGATCGACGGCGCGGAGTGCTCGGCCTACTGGCCGGCCGGCACCGCCGCGTTCCACATCAACGCCGACGTCGCGGACGCCGTCGTACGGTACGTGGCCGCCACGGGAGACGAGGAGTTCGAGCGGACGGCCGGCGTGGAGCTGCTGGTGGAGACGGCCCGGCTGTGGATGTCGCTCGGCCATCACGACCGGCACGGGACCTTTCACCTCGACGGGGTGACCGGGCCCGACGAGTACAGCGCGGTCGCGGACGACAACGTCTACACCAATGTGATGGCCCAGCAGAACCTGCGGGCCGCCGCCGACGTGGTGTGGCGGCACCCGGACGCGGCGGCGGCGCTGGGGGCCGACGACGAGGAGAGCGCCGCCTGGCGGGACGCGGCCGCGGCGATGGCCATGCCGTACGACGAGAAGCTGGGGGTGCACGAGCAGGCGGCGGGGTTCACCGGGCACCAGGTCTGGGACTTCGCCGGGACGCGGCCCGAGCAGTACCCGCTGTTGCTGCACTTCCCCTACTTCGACCTGTACCGCAAGCAGGTGGTCAAGCAGGCCGACCTGGTGCTCGCGATGTACAAGCGCGGCGACGCGTTCACCGCGGAGCAGAAGGCGCGCAACTTCGCCTACTACGAGCCGCTGACGGTCCGGGACTCCTCGCTGTCCGCGTGCTGCCAGGCGGTCATGGCCGCCGAGGTGGGCCATCTGGACCTCGCCTACGACTATGCGGGCGAAGCGGCCCTGATGGACCTGGAGGACCTGGAGAACAACACCCGCGACGGGCTGCACATCGCGTCGCTGGCGGGGACGTGGATGGCCCTGGTCGCGGGGTTCGGCGGCATGCGTCACGCGGCGGACGGCGTGCTGGACTTCGCGCCCGTGCTGCCGGAGAAGCTCACCCGGCTCGCGTTCACGGTGCAGGTGCTGGGGCGGCGGCTGCGGGTGGAGGTGTGCGGCTCGTCCGTCACGTACACGCTGGTGGCGGGAGAGCCGCTGGAGGTCCGGCATGCGGGGCGGCCCCTCACCGTCGACGTCACGGCACCCGTCACGCGCCCCGTGGTCCAGCCGGTTCGCCACCCGGCGCCGGACCAGCCGGCGGGCCGCCGTCCGGTGCGCCGGAGTTGATCCGCCAGGCGCCGCCGCAAGATCCGGCGGCGACGGCGGGCCGGTCAGTCCGCGCCTATATCGCCCCATCACCGCTGCGCGGTTCGGGGCCGATGGTGGAGACGCCGGAGCAGGCCCGGCTGCTGGTCGCGGACAGCCGCACCGAGGCCGGGCGGCGCGCCAGGGAGATCTGGACGCGCTTGCGGCACCCGGGACACCGTCACCACGACGAGCGGTGAACGCCCCCCGTCCCTCTCAGCCCACCGCCACGCCCACCCGCGCCGAGATCATCGACGCCAGTTCGGCGGCGCACGCGTCGAGGTAGAAGTGCCCACCCGGGTAGGTGATCGTTTCCGTGACCGACGTCGAGCTGAGCCGCCATTTCGCCAGTTGTGCCGGGGTGAAGACGTCCTCGGTGCCGCAGCAGACGACGATGGGGCTTTCCGTGACGGTCCGGCGGAGGTCCGTGACGAAGCTGTCGCAGATGGCGGAGTCGGTACGGAGCAGGGCGGCCGCGCGGCCGCGCAGCTGGGGGTGGCCGGCTATGCGGGGGTCCAGCCCGCCGAAGCGGGCGTTCACGGCCAGGACGGTCTCGTCGTCGGCGTCCAGGGGGGAGCCGGTGAAGAGTGGTGCGGCGTGGGCGGGACCCGCGTTGCCCGAGGCGAAGAGGGTGGTGCAGCGAGCCTGTCCGGGCGGGTTCTCCAGCCGGGCCGCGAGGGCCAGGCCCAGGTAGGCGCCCATGCTGTGGCCGAAGATCGCGAAATCTCCGGTCGCGTCGGGGAGTTGTGCCAGCAGATCCTCGACCGCGTCCGTGGCGGAGCCGAGCGGCTCCTCGCGCCACCGGCGGCCGCGGCCGGGGAGTTCCAGCGGGATGGGTTCGATCTCGGGCGGCAGGGCCTTGACCAGGGAGTCGAAGACCCGGGCGGTCCCGCCCGAGTGGTGCAGCAGGACCAGCGGGAATCGGTTCATTGCCTCACCTCTGCTGAAGGGTTACGGTCTCGCCTCCACCGAGGCGTCGGGCGCGGCGCCCGGAGCGAGCTCCGCCGGGGCCGTCGGCAGGGGATCCGCTGGTTTCCGGCCCTGCTTCGAGTCCACGTACCGCCCCATGAGGGCGCTGAACAGGATGAGCCCGCCGCCGACGAGCTGGGCCGCGCCGAGGTGGTCGCCGATCAGGAACACCGCGAAGAGCGCGGCGAAGAAGGGTTCGGTCGACAGGACCAGCCCGACCCGGGTCGGGCTGGAGACCTTCGCGGCGTACAGCTGCACCAGGAACGCGAAGGCGGTGCCGAGGACGCCGAGGTAGAACACCACGAGCCAGGCGTTCCCCGGCACGCGGGTCATCTCGTGCCAGGACTTGCCGGGGGTGGTGAGCGCGAGCAGCAGCCCGCCCGCCGCGACGACCCACAGCTCGATCGCGGTGACCCGCAGCAGCGACAGCTCCCGGCCCTTGGTGCGCGATCCGAAGAGGGTGATCTGTCCGGCCCGGATCAGCGCGGCGGCGAGGATGATGAGGTCGCCGCTGCGTACGGACAGGCCGTCGTCGAGAGTGAGCAGCGCGCAGCCGGCGAGCGAGACCACGGCGAGGAGGTAGATGGAGCGCGGCATCCGGACCCGCAGGAAGGTCCGTTCCATGAGCGGCACCAGCATCACGGAGAGCGAGATGAGGAAGCCGGCGTTCGAGGCCAGGGTGTAGCGGACCCCGAGCGTCTCCAGGAAGAGGATGCCGAAGAGGAGGGCGCCGAAGAGCAGGCCGAGCTTCAGCTCGTCCCGGTTGACCCCGCGCCACAGCCGGAGGGAGAGGAGGCTGACGGCCAGGGCTCCCATGGAGAAGCGCAGGAAGAGGAAGACCGGTACGGACATGAAGCGGCCCGACCACTGCATGGCCACATAGGTCGATCCCCAGACGACGGCGACGGCGAGGACACCGAGGTCGACGAGCCAGTGGCGGTGCGACGGAGCTGCGGGGGTCGCGGGCGGCCCAGCGGCCGCGGCCCCTTCGGCATCACTCGACGTGGTCAACGGTGTACCCGACCTTCAGGATGCCGCCCTTGGTCTTGACGGAGCGCAGGGAGAATCCGGTCAGCAGGCTGAGCGAGGTGACGTGGGTGCCGCCGCAGGGGTCTTCGCCCAGGCCGTCGACGGTGATGATGCGCTGGTCCCCGCGGTCGGTGGCGAAGACCTTCCGGTTCGACTCGATGGCGGCGCGGGTGCTCTCCTCCACGCTCGCGGCGAGCCGGTCCAGGTCCGGCTTGGTGTCACCGAGCTCGAACTCGATGCGCGCCTGGCCGGGGAAGTGGTTGCTCACCTTGTGCTTGAGGCCCGTGGCCCGGATGAAGCCGTCGACGACGTGCCCGCAGGTGTGCAGCGCCGCGTGCCGGCGGCGCAGTTCCGGATCGACGGCGCTGGTGACGTCGGTGCCCACCTCGAACTTCTCCCCGCAGGCGAGCCGGACCACGGGTACGTCGCCGTCGAGCACGCGGAACGGGCCCGCCTCGGCTCCGTTCACGGTTCCGATGTCGCTCGGCTGGCCGCCCCCTTGAGGATGGAAGATGTTCTCCGCCAGCGTCACCCACGAGCCCTGCTCGCCGTCACCGGCGTCGATCACCTGGGTCTCGGCGGTGAAGCGGTAGGTGTCTTCCAGGTAAGAGTGGCGTTGCCGCATCGGCGTCTCTCCTCTTGCGTGCGCGTTGCAGGTGGGGCGCAACCCTAGTTGTCGCCCCACCACTTGACAAACGATCAGACCCGGCGCGGCACGAAGGGGTAGCCCCGCCGGCTCTCCCGGGCGATCCGGTTGATGCCGTACTCGTCCTCGCCCGCGACGACCACCGCACCGTAACGGTCCAGCGGGATGCCACCACCGTATTCGGCCACGGTCTCGGTGCCCGGGTAGACCTGCACCTTCGTCGGGACGTACCGGGTGGCGAAGCCCATGCGGTAGTCCTTCTGGCCGCCCGTGTGCGGCAGCGAGGCGTGCATCAGGGTGGACCAGAAGATGACCGCTTCGCCGCGCTTCATCACCAGCGGGAAGGCCTGGGACTCGTCGGGCTTCCAGTTCGGGTCCTTCTGCAGCTGCCGGTAGTCGTAGCCGAAGAAGCCGCGCTTGACGCCTTCCTTGTCCTGCCCGTTGATGGAGTCGGGGTTGTAGTCCATCGGCTTGGACTCGTCGTAGTTCATGCTCCGGTGGGTGCCGGGCATGAGCTGGAGGCAGCCGTTCTCCCTGGTGGAGTCGGTGAAGGCGGTCCAGACGGTGATGGTGCCGCCGAAGGCGGGCTGCCCGTCCTCCGAGGGCCAGGCGATCTGCGGCTTCTTGCTGGCGTTGGCGAAGGTGGCGGCCTGGTGCCAGTCGGTGCCCTCGTCACCGGGGTACTTGGGGAAGAACTCGGTGCGCCAGCAGAGCAGGTCGGGGCCGAGGATCGAGGTGACCCGGTCCACGATGGCCGCGTTCATGATGTGCTCGGAGAGCAGGTCGACGTCCAGGTGGCGGTCGTAGTTGGAGATGTTGGTGCCGCCGCTGAGGGCGTCGAGCGGGTAGATCGCCTTGGAGCGGTCGGGGAGCTGGCGCCGGATGCGGTTCCAGCGCTCCTCCATCTCCTCCGGCTCGTAGATCTTGATCGGGCCGATGAAGCCGTCCCGCTCGAACTTGGCGAGGTCCTCGGCGCTGAGCCGGAAGTCCGTCTTCTCGCCGGCGGCCTTCTCACTGGCAGTCGTCATGCGTGGATCACCCATTCTGTTCCGTGCCGAGCGTGCGGGGATACTCCGGAATTTCGTCGTACGGATGGAACGCCGGGGCGGGACGGCCCGGTCAGCCGGTCCGGGACAGGAGCTCGGCGACGGCCTCGCCGATGCTGCTCTCGAACAGGACCTGGATGTCCAGTTCGGCGCCGAACCTCTCCTTTACCCGCTCGTTAAGCTGGAGGGCGAGCATCGAGTGGCCGCCGAGGTCGAGGAAATTGTCCTGCGCGCCGGCCTCCGGCTCCTCCAGCAGGTCGACGATCCAGGTGACGACGGTGCTTTCGGCTTCTGCCGAAACCGGTGCGGTGCGAAGCGTGTCAGACACGAATTCAGTCCATTTCTTCCCAGGTTCGGGCCACTGCTGCCCGATCGGTCTTTCCATTCACGGTGCGCGGCAGTTCGGTGAGCAGCCGGTAGCGGGCCGGCTGCATATACGAGGGCAGTTTCGCCTTGATGTACGTACGCAGGTCCCGGGTCCGCACTCCGGCGCCTTCGCGCGGGACGACCGCGCACACGAGCCGGGAGTCGCCGGCTTTGAACTCCCGTACCCACACGACCGCGTCGGCCACGGATTCGTGGCCGCGTACCGCGGACTCGATATCGCTGAGTTCGATGCGGTGGCCGCGCAGTTTCACCTGGAGGTCGGCCCGGCCGTGATAGACGAGATCGCCGTTCGGCCGGGCGCTGACGAGGTCGCCCGAGCGGTAGTAGCGGTGTGCGGTCCCCGGCTCCGGGCCGTCGCCCGACGCGGTCGGGAATCGCTCCGCGTTGAGTTCGGGGCGGTTGAGATATCCGTGGGTCACCTGCGGTCCGGACAGCCACAACTCGCCCGGCTCGCCCACCGGGACGTCCCTGCCGTCCGCACCGACGACGCGGGCGCGGAAGCCCGGCAGGGGTGGCCCGATGACCGAGTCGTCCCCCGTCAGATCGGCCTCACCGATCTCGTGGTGGGTGGCGTGCACGGTGGTCTCGGTGATGCCGTACATGTTGACGAGGCGGGGCCGTTCGGTACCGAACCGCTTCGCCCAGGGCCGCAGCGCCGCCGGTGCCAGCTTCTCCCCGCCGAAGATCACATACCGCAGGCCGGGCAGGTCACGTTCCCCCTTCAGCACCGCGTCCGTCAAGGCCGAGAACGCGGTCGGGGTCTGGTTGAGCACCGTGATCCCGTGGTCGGCGACGACGGCCAGCACCTGGTCCGGGGTGCGGGCCGCGTAAGGGGGCAGCACCACCAGACCGGCGCCGGTGGACAGCGCTCCCCAGATCTCCCAGACGGAGAAGTCGAAGGCGATGGAGTGGAAGAGCAGCCAGCGGTCCTCGGCCGTGAAGGCGAACAGCCGCGAGCTGCTCGCGAGCAGGGCCACCGCGCTCCCGTGCCGCACGGGCACACCCTTGGGCTTGCCGGTGGTGCCGGAGGTGTAGATGACGTAGGCGGTGTCACCCGGGTCCGGCCCGGGGGCCGCCGGAGGCGCCGGGCGGCCGCGCAGCGCCGCCAGCAGCTCCCCGCCGATCACCCGTGGTCCGGCCGGCGCGCCGCCCTGTCCGCCGTCCCCGGTGCCGAGGCCGCCCGGATCTCCGACGAGGACGGCGGCTCCGCTGTCCGCGAGAATGAATTCGTTACGGGCCCTGGGGTTTCTGACGTCCAATGGCACATAGCAGGCACCGGCCTTCAGAATCCCCAGCATGGCCGCGACGGCCGCCGCTCCGGGGTCCATCCGGAGCGCCACCCGGTGGCCCGCCGTCACGCCTCGGGCGCGTAACTCCTGGGAAATTCCGTCGGCCCATTCATCGAGCTGACGGTACGAGAGGGCCGCGCCGTCGGCGATGACGGAAATCCGGTCCGCGCCGCGTGCCACAGCGGCGTCGAACAATCCGACGAGAGTGGCCGGGGATTCGTCGGGAGCGCTTGCCGACTCGTCGTCCTCGGTGGCCGCGGGGAGTTCCGAAGGGCGCGTCAGCGGGGGTGGAGACACAGTAACTACCCTCCAGCGTAGGAGAGCTCGGCACGGCGAACTGCACCGAGTGTCGGTCTGCGACAGACCATGCCCAACTTCTGTAACCCACGTAACATCAAATGGCCGGATGTGATCACCGTCACGTCACCCCTCAACGCCCTTTCGGTCGGGGCCCCGATGGGATTCACTTGCAGTCGCTTTCGCTCCGCCGACCCGGCATCCCCCGAACTTCAACGGGGCGAAGACATATGGGAGTTGGCACAACTTGGCAACCATTCCCACCCGCGCGGCTCCGCCGGAAAGCCCCGGCCGGACCCCGCGCCGATCGCTCTGGATCGCCCTTTCGGCAACGGCCTTACTGCCCTTGGCCGTTCTGGCCTACGCCCTCGTGACGGCCCGCGAGGGCGGCACGCCACCACCGGAATCCGGCAGGGCACAGGCGTCCGCTCCCCTGCTGGACACGGTCGGCCATTTCTTCCTCGGCGCCTGTCTCGTTCTCGTCGCCGCCCACCTCGCCGGCCGGCTGGCCACCCGGCTGGGGCAGCCGAGCGTGATCGGCGAGATCTGCGCCGGACTCGCCCTCGGACCCACGCTGCTCGGCCGGATCGACCCCGACCTGATGCGCTGGCTGTTCCCGGAGAAGGCCGTACCCATGCTGAACGGCCTCGCCCAACTCGGCCTGGTCATCTTCATGTTCGGAGTCGGGCAGGAGCTGGGCTCGATGCGCCTGCGCGGCACCGCCCGCCAGGCGCTGCTGGTCAGCCAGGCGTCCCTGCTGGTGCCCTTCGCGGCGGGCGCGCTGCTCGCCGTCCCCCTGACCGACCGCTACCTCGGAACCGCGGGCGAACCCGTGGCCTTCGTCCTCTTCCTCGGCTGCGCGATCAGCATCACCGCCTTCCCCGTACTCGCCCGGATCCTCGGCGATCTCGGCCTCACCCGCACCCGGCCCGGGCGGCTCAGCCTGTTCGCCGCCGCGGTCGGCGACGGAGGCAGCTGGCTGCTGCTCGCGGTGACCCTGGCGATCGCCCAGGGCTCAGGGCCCTCCCGGCTGCTGGTCGACGTGGTGGCCGCCCTGGCCATCACCGCGGTGTTCGTCGGACCGCTGCGCCGGCTGCTCGCCAGGTGGCCGGACCCGGGCGAGGCGGACGGCGGCGGGCCCGCGAGCACGCCCGTGCTCTCCGTCCTGCTGGTGGCGGGCATCACCGGCACGGCCGTGCTCACCGCGAGCGTGGGCGTCCACCAGCTCATCGGCGCCCTGCTGGTCGGGCTCGCCTGGCCCGTGCGCCGCCGCTGGGCGGCAGCCGCCGCGGCGCCCCTGACCAGCACCGCCCGGACGGTCCTGCTGCCCTTCTTCTTCCTGGGCTTCGGGCTCTCGGTCGACCTGGGGTCACTGCGGATGGACGGCACCACCGCGCTCGTCCTCGCCGGTCTGCTGCTCACCGCCGTGCTCGCCAAGCTGGTGGGACCGGGCCTGTGCGCCCGGCTGACCGGACTGCCCTGGCGTGAGTCGCTCACCCTCGGGGTCCTGCTCAACACGCGCGGCCTCACCGAACTCGTCGTGCTCCAGATCGGCCACGAGGCCCGCCTCATCGACGACCAGATGCTCGGCCTGCTCACCGTCGTCGCCCTCGTCACCACGGCAGTCACCGCACCGCTGCTGCGGCTGACGGGCGCCCACACGCTGCGCGGGACGGCGGAGGAGCCCGGCCGCGCGCCCCTGGCCGGAGCGCCGGACGCCCCGGCTCCGGCCGCCCGTCATTGACGTCCCGTCATATCGCTTGCCGGCAGGGAGCCCGCCTCAACCGGGCCAGGAGCACAAGGGTCACCGCAGGCCGCTGAAGTGCCGGGCGGGGGAACAGGGCGCGCGATATCCGCGCCGTTGGGCCGAACGACGGAGTCGTTGGGCGTGGTCGACGGCCGGGCCTCGGCGGCGGATGCGACTCTGCCTGTATCCCTTTGGACAATCCGATCAGCCGCACGGCCCGCTGCCGCTCCGCGTGAGACGGCAGCCGGCGCGGCGCGTTCCGGCCGGCACCGTGGAGGCGAGTGAGTCGTGGTGGAATGCGGGCGGTCCGGGCGACCGCGACGCCGTGGACGGCTGGCCGGAGCGGTGGTCTCGGGCCTGCTGCTGATGCCGGCGCACCTGCTCGGCACGGGGCGGGCGGCCGCCGCGCCCGGCCCGGTGGAGGATCCGGCGTCGCTGGTGAACCCGCTGATCGGCACGGCCGGTTCCGTCAACACCTTCCCCGGCCCCGACATGCCGTTCGGCATGCTCCAGTGGGGCCCGGACACCACTCCGCACCGCGCGTACGGAGGAGGCTACGAGTACCGGGACGGCAAGATCTCCGGCTTCAGCCTCACCCATCTGTCGGGACCCGGCTGCCGGGCCGCCGGGGACGTGCCGATCCTGCCGGTCACCGGCCACCTGCCCAGGAACCCGGGTGACGCCGTGTCCGGTTTCAGCCACGCGCACGAGCACACCGGCATCGGCTACTACGGCGTGACCGACGACTCCGGCATCACCACGGAGCTGACCTCCGCGGTCCGGGCGGGACTCGGCCGCTTCGCCTTCCCCCGGGGCACCACTTCCCGTCTGCTGCTCAAGCTCAGCGGAGGCGCCACGCAGGTCGACGGCACCCGCGCCCGGGCGGTCGGTGACCGCGAGGTCGTCGGCGCCGTCGACAGCGGCCACTTCTGCGGCGCCAAGAACCGCTACACCCTGCACTTCGACATCCGCTTCGACCACCCCTTCACCGACAGCGGCACCTGGACGGGCGGCGCCGTCCGCCCGAACCCCCACAGGCGCACCCCGTCCGCTCCCCCGGCGCCGGGTACGGGCGGGATGTATCTGACCTTCGACACCAGGACCGCCCGGAGGGTCACCGCGGCGGTCGGCATCTCGTACACCAGTGACGCGGGCGCCGCCCGCAACCTGGAGCACGAGGTGGGGCGCCGCGGGTTCGACGACATCAGGCAGGGCGGTCACGACGCGTGGAACCGCGTCCTGGGGCGCGTGCGGATCGGCGGCGGAAGCCACGACCAGCAGGTGCAGTTCTACACCGCGCTCTATCACGCGCTGCTGCACCCCAACGTCTTCTCCGACGCCGACGGCCGGTACGCGGGCATGGACGGGCGGACGCACACACTCGCCGCCGGGCAGCGGGCCCAGTACGCGAACTACTCCGGCTGGGACACCTACCGCTCCCAGGCGCAGCTGATGGCCATCATCGCGCCGCGGACGGCGAGCGACGCGGTCACCTCGATGCTCAACGGCTACGACCAGACGGGGCTGCTCCCCAAGTGGGCGCAGAACAACGGCGAGAGCCATGTGATGGCCGGGGACCCGGCCGCCGCGATCATCGCCGGGACCCACGCCTTCGGAGCCCGCGGTTTCGACACCGCGCACGCGCTGGAGGCGCTGGTCCGCGAGGCGACCGAGCCCAACGCGAACCGGCCGGGCGAGGCGGTACGCGACGCGCACGGGTATCTCCCCGCCGACCACACCACCTGGGCGTGCTGCAACTTCTACGGTCCGGTCTCCACCCAGCTGGAGTACGACAGCGCGGACTACGCCCTCGCCGCCATGGCCAGGTCCCTGGGCCGGCACGACACGTACCGGCGCTTCGCGGCCCGGGCCCAGGACTGGCGGAACGTCTTCAACCCGCGGACCGGCTACCTCCAGGCCAGGCTCGCCGACGGCCGGTTCGCCCCCGGCTTCACGCCCGCGACCGCCTACGGCTTCATCGAGGGCACCGCCTCCCAGTACACCCCGATGGTGCCCTTCGACCTCAAGGCGCTGATCGCGGCGCGGGGCGGTCCCAAGGCGTACGGCGGCTACCTCGACAGCCTCTTCACCGACCTCAGGAGACCCAGCGGCACCAACGCCGACCTCGGCAACGAGCCGAGCCTGGGCATCCCCTGGCAGTACGACTACCTCGCGCAGCCCTGGAAGACGCAAGGGCTGATCCGCCGGATCCAGCAGACGCTCTACTCCAATACGCCCGCCGGGTCCTTCGGCAACGACGACCTCGGGGCCATGAGCTCGTGGTACGTCTTCTCCGCGCTCGGGATGTACCCCGAGACCCCGGGGACGGACACCCTGGTGCTCGGCAGCCCGCTCTTCCCCCGGGCGGAGCTGACCCTGGCGGAAGGCCGGACGCTGCGCATCGACGCCCCGCAGGCCAGGCCCGACGCACCGTACGTCAGGGCGCTGACGGTCAACGGCAGGGCGTGGGACAAGTCCTGGATCGGCTTCGGCGCGCTCCGCCGCGGCGGCAGCCTCGACTACACGCTGGACAGCCGCCCGCACACCGACTGGGCCTCAGCCCCGGAATCCGTACCGCCGTCGGACACGACGGGCCTGCGGGAGGTCCACACCACCGGTGACCACCGCGGGGCCCGTCACCTCTTCCGCACGAACCACCGGTCCAGGTAGGACCTGAGCGCCCGGTCGTCGGCCGCCCGGGCGCGCAGCCCGATGTGGCCGTCGGGCCGTACGAGCAGCAGGGTGCCGTCGGACGGCTGCTCCGTCCGGATCCGGAACAGCGCGATGGGCATCACGTACTTCTCGGTCAGTTTCCTCAGCTCGGAGGTGTCGCCGCCGTCCCCGGTGAGCAGCAGGGACCAGCGCTGGTAGGAGAGCAGGTCGTGCAGGCTGCCCGGGCCGGTCCCGCTGGTCACGGCCAGATCGGGGAGCCGGTCGCCCGGGCGTGGCAGGCTCCGGTCGCCCCGGCCGGCGGACAGCGTGCTCGCGCGGTGATTCCTGGCGAAGTCGCTGAGGACCAGGGTCCCCTGGCGTTCGAGGCGTTCGCTGCGGAGGACGTGCGGGAGGAGCAGGCCGATCGCGGCGAGGGCGGGGCGGTTCGGGGGCAGCTCCAGGACGTTGCGGCGCATCTGGCGCATCACTTCCCGAGCCGTGTGCCGCTGCTCGGTGCTGTAGGTGTCGAGCAGCATGTCGGGGGCCCAGCCGTGGTGCACGGCGGCGAGCTTCCAGCCGAGGTTGTGCGCGCCGAGCAGACCGGTGTTGAGGCCGTGGCCGCCGATCGGCGCCCACAGGTGGGCGCTGTCACCCGCGAGCAGGGCCGGGCCCTGGCGCAGCGTGGCCGCGAGGCGGTCGTGGAAGCGGGAGCGGTTCGCCCAGTGCGGGTCGGTCGGCACGAGGCGGACGCCGTCCTCCCCGGTCGCCCGGGAGACCAGGGCCTCCATCTCCCGCTGGCTCGGGGGCCCTTGGGGGTGGGGGGCGGGGTCCGGGCAGAAGGCGAAGAACCGCATGCCGCGGCCGGGGACGACGTCGGTGATCAGCGTGACGCCGTGGTTGATGAAGATGCGGGTGACCGCGGGGTCGTAGGGGTGGCTCCAGTCGGGTTTGGCGTTGAGTTGCACGCACTGGAGGTTGCCGCGCTGTTTGCCCTCGAAGGGGATGCCCACGGACTTGCGCACGATGCTGTGGGAGCCCTCGCATCCGATCACCCACCGGGAGCCGATCGTGCGGGTGTGCCCGTCGGGACCGCGCAGGTCGACCTCGGCGCTCCCCTCGCCGAGCCGTACGGCCACGGCCTCGGTGGACCACTGGACGTCGGGGCCCAGTTGGCGGAGGCGGTCGCGGAGCAGGCGCTCGACGGCGTCCTGCTCGATGGAGAGCGGGCCGGGGAACGCGGTGTCCGGCATGAGCGCCTTCTGGACCCCGGCCGGGCGGCCGCGCACATAGAACTCGGCCCTGCTCAGCGGCAGCCCCTCGTTCATCAGCACGTCCGCGCACCCGAGGTCGCGCATCGCCTCCAGGGCGCGCTGCCAGATGACGCTGGCCCGGAGTTCGTGTTTGGTGCCGGGGCTCTTGTCGACGACCACGGTGTCGATGCCGTAGCGGCGCAGGGCGATGGCCAGGGCCAGGCCCGTGGGCCCGCCGCCGATGACGACGGCGTCGCGTACGTCCCGGACGGCGCTCATGCCGGACCACCGCCCTTGCGGATGAACTCGATCAGGCGCGCGAAGCTGTCGTCGCCGTGTCCGGCCTCGATCCCCCGGCCCACCAGGTCCTGGCACAGCTCGGGCAGCCCGGAGGACACTCCTCGCAGTTCGCCGGCGTGGGCGAGGACATCCATCGTCATGTGGTGCAGTCGCAAGGGGAATTCGCCTCCCGGATACCGGCCCGCGTCGACGTGCGGCGCGTACGTGGTCATGAAGGTGCGGACGGTCTTCATCCAGCGGTCGGCGACGGCTGTGTAGGCCGTCGCCGTCACGTTGCCGCCCGGTCCGTCGGCACCGATGAGCGCCGCTCCGTGCAGCCAGCCGGTCAGGGTGCCCCACATCAGGGCCAGGAGGGCGGTGTCGTAGACGGAGGGCAGCGCGGGGTCGGAGCCCAGGTGCACCGGGTCGCCGAGGGCGGCCAGTGCGGCGCGGCAGTCGTCGAAGCCGTCCCGGGGTCCGCCGAGGAGGAGCAGGACGTCCGGGGTGCCGATGCCCTGCGGAGTCGTCATGGTGACGCCGTCGAGATAGCGGATGCCGTGCTGCCCGGCCCAGGCGGCCGTCTGCCGGGCATGGCGGGGCGAGCCCGAGGTGAGGTTGACGACCGTGCGTCCCGCGAGGTCGCCGGCCACCGGTGCGAGGACCGCGTGGACGGCGTCGTACGTCGCGAGGCAGACCACCGTCAGCGGGCTCGCGGCCACGGCCTCTCCGGCCGTGGCCGCCTCCGCGGCGCCACCGGCCACAAGGGCGTCCGCCTTGCCGGGAGTCCGGTTCCAGACGGTGGTCCGGTGGCCCGCGGCCAGGAACGCGCCGGCCAGTGCCGCGCCCATCGGCCCCAGACCGAGTACGGTCACATCGGCACACATGATTCCCCCCTGCCTCATGCATCAATGCGGGACCCGTGTCTTCCCCTCGCGTCCGGCATTCACCTCTTTCTTCCCCGGAGGCACCTCGCTACGCGCGGGGAATTCCCCGGGAGGGCGCACAGGGGCGCATTCGGAGGGCTCACGGAAAGAAAGCCCGGCGCGCGTACGCCGAAGGCCCACCGGACAGTGGGACTTTCGCCCGTCGCCAATGCGCGTACCCGGCCTACGCAGTTCGTCGGTGAACCCTTGAATTCCAGTTGTCAAATTCAAGATGCCCTGAAACCCTCTTACTCCCGGACGAGGGCACATGAAATTCCTGTAGGGCTCTCCAAGGGGATTTCCGAGCATTGCAAGGAGCGGGGGGAACGCTCGACATGTTAAGCGATTGGCATGCTCACGGACCTGAGAAGGCCTGGTCCGAGGGTCCCAGTGTCCTCGTCGTGGGTGCCGGAATGGCCGGGCTCGTGGCGGCGTACGAACTGGAACGGCGCGGCTACCGCGTCGAAGTGCTCGAAGGCAGCCGACGTGTCGGCGGCCGCGTGCACACGCACCGCTTCGGCCCCGGGCCCGGCGCGCCCTCGGTGGAACTGGGCGCGATGCGCATTCCCACCCACCACTGGCGCACGCTGGAATACATCCGGCTGCTGGGACTCGAGGGGGAACTGCGTCCGTTCACCACTCTGCTGTCGGAGGAGAACGCCTATCTGCGGACCGCGGACGGCTTCGTGCGGGTGCGCGACGCGGCCCGGCCGCTGTGCGAGGGTTTCCGGCGTGAACTGGCGGTGCACCGGCCGGAATTGCGCCAGGCCCATGAGGTCACGGTCGTCGGAGCGTGGCTGACCGCCGTCGTCGACGCCATCGCGCCACCGGATCTGCGCGAGGCGCTGCGCGACGACCTGCGCCGTCAGCTCCTCGACATGGTCGCGTGCGTCGACCTGCTGCCGCACCTGCGCGGCGCGGCCGGGGACCGGGTCGACCTGCACTCGCTCTTCGCCGCGCACCCGGCGCTGCGCGCGGGGTGCAGCGGGCGGCTGAACGGCTTCCTGGACGACATCCTCACCGAGACCAGCCCGGCGCTGCTGCGGCTGCACGGCGGCATGGACCGGCTCCCGCGCGCGCTGGCGGCGCGGCTCGTGGGCCCGGTGCGGCTCGGCCACCGGGTCGTGGGCCTCCGGTCCCTGCGGAACGAGGTGCTGGTGCGGGTGCGCGCGGGCGGCCGGACCACGGTGCGCCGCGCCGACTTCGCCGTCTGCGCGCTGCCCTTCCCGGTGCTGCGGCGAATACGCCTGAGCGGCCTGGACGCCGACAAGCTGGCGGTGCTGGACGCCGTGCACTACTGCCCGGCCACCAAGGTGGCCTTCCACTGCCGGGAGCCGTTCTGGCGGGCGTACGGCATCGAGGGCGGGGCCTCGTACACCGGCGGGAACATCCGCCAGACCTACTACCCGGCCGTGGACGGCATGCCGGGGCGCGGGGCGGCGCTGCTGGCCAGCTACACCATCGGGGAGGAGGCCGCGCGGCTCGGCCGGCTGTCGCCGCGCCGCCGCCACCGCCTCGTGCTGGAGGAGCTCGGGGCGGTCCATCCCGAGCTGCTGCGGCCCGGCATGGTGCTGGGTGCCGTGAGCACGGCCTGGGGTGACGGCTCCCGCTGGAGCGTGGGATGCGCCACGCGCTGGGGCAGGAGTCCAGGGGAGTGCGAGGCCGAACGGGCGCGCGCGGCACGGCCGGTGAACCGGCTGTTCTTCGCGGGCGAGCACTGCTCCACGGCCCCGGCCTGGATCGAGGGCGCGGTCGAATCGGCCCTGGAGGCCGTCGAAGGGCTCGTCTGCTACGGGATGGGCCACCGGGCCCCGAGCGCGTCCGGCCACCACGACCCCGCGGGAGCCCTGTGATGAGCGTGTTCGAGCTGCCACGGCTGCACTTCGGCGGGACGGCGACGACCCGGCTGCCGACGGGCCCGCGCTGCGGGCTGATCGACCTCGCCGCCAACCGGGCGCTCACCGACGACGGCCCCTTCCCCACGGACCGGCCCGCCGCCGAGTACCACGCCTTCCTGCACCGGCGCGGCCCCCGCTTCGACAGGGACGGACGGCCGCACCCGCACGGGGAGTTCAGCGCCGCGAAGGGCTGGAACTTCGACGGCAACGGCCACTTCTGGCTGGACGCCCGGGTCATTCGCACCGAGACCGGGGACGGGCGGGCCGGCCGCGCCGATCCCGTCCTCGGCAGCAGCGTCGACGTCTGGGGCCACTACAACCCCTACCTCCGCACGACCGTCAACCGCGCCAGGGTCCTCGACGTCGACCCGGCCTCCCGCTGGACGACGGCGCTGATGGTCGGCCGGTTCGGGCTCGGCCGGCGGGGCCGCTCGCACGACGGCGGCTACCTCTTCACCGGTGGTGTCAGCGGCCTGCATCCGCCGCGCTGGGTCGACTTCGGGCACATCCGGGACGTCGGCGAGCACGTCCTGGCCGCGCAGCTGCGCTATTGCGCCGTCCACCAGTTCGTGGTCCCGGCGGGCGAGCTCGACTGGCTCCCCGACGCGGCGCGCTCCCCCGCCGTGAGCGCGCTGCGCGCCGCGCTGGAGGCCGGGGCGGACGGCGTGGTGGTGCAGCTCGCGCTGGACGGCATGGCCTCGCCGCGGATCCCCGACGCGCCCGGTGTCTGGCGGGTCCGGGGCACCGTCGCGCCCTGGCACGAGCACGAACTGCGCACCTATCCCGCGGGACGGCTGCTCGTCCCCCGCCCGCGCGCGCCCCTGCACCACATGACCGTCGAGGTGGCGCGGGGGCACGCCGTCCTCAACATGCTCTCGGCCGTGCCGCTGGCCTCCCGGGCGCCGGAGGCGGGCCCGGGCCCGCTGCACCGGCTCGGGCCGCCGCTGGACGCCGGGGAACTGGAGCTGCGCACGGCCGGTACGGGCCGGCTGATCGCCCGGGTGCCGCCCGGCGCGT
Source organism: Streptomyces sp. NPDC051173 (assembly GCF_040689515.1). Taxonomy (NCBI): domain Bacteria; kingdom Bacillati; phylum Actinomycetota; class Actinomycetes; order Kitasatosporales; family Streptomycetaceae; genus Streptomyces; species Streptomyces sp. NPDC051173. Next base: position 52,714 of record NZ_JBFBBD010000003.1, on the reverse strand, counting down.
ACCCCTCCGACGCGACGTGCGGGATCGTCACCGTGCCCGCCGAGCCGGGCTGGCAGGAGGCCGCGGAGCAGGCGCTGTATCTGACCGGCACCGGTGAGTCGGGGCGGCGCGAGACGCTGCTGACCGAGCGGGAGACCAACATCCAGACGGACGAGGCGCTCGTGGTCCTGCACCACCGCGACCGGGCGCACGGGCGCGACCACGCCGTGGAGGTACCGCTGCGCGCCTACGTGCGGGGCCGTCCCGCGAGCCCGGGGAAGGTCCACGTGCGGCAGTTCTTCAACCCCCGTGCCCTGCCCGGCGACCTGACGGCCGGGGCCACCGGCGCCCGCTGCCAGGACGCGACGGTCCTCGGGGCGCGCGGGGCGGGGGACGCGTACGCCGACGAGTGCGTGGTCGGGACCGACGCGCGCGGGCACGGCACGCTCACCCTGCGCGGCGAGCGCGCGGGCACCTGCCGCGTGCTGCTCGCCGCGAGCCCCGCCGACGTGCCGCCCGTGGACCCGCAGATGCCCGGCTCGGCCTGGCGGACGTACGACGACGAGGACGCGCTCGGCTACTGGGCGGGCGCCGGTTCGCTGGCCGTGCGCGTCCTCCCCGACGACTGGCACCTGGACGACGTGCCGCGCGAGGACGTCGGCTTCGACCTGCTGCACCGGGAGGTCTTCGCCTACTACGAGCACGTCTCCTCCTTCATGCGCTCGGAGGTCTTCAGCCTCGCCGACCGCTGCAAGGTCGAGACCTACGCCGAACTCGTCTGGCAGATGTGCGACCCGGCGAACAAGTCCAAGACGTACTACATGCCGCCGACCCGTGACCTCTCCGACCCCAAGGCCCGGCTGCTGCTGGCGTATCTGCGCAACGTCCAGGCGCGCGTCCGCCCGCCCCTGACCGCCCCGGGCCCCCTCGCGACGGAGCCGGCGATCACCACGCGGGGCGAGCTGTGGGCCGTACTGAAGCAGGCGGCCGCACTGGAGCTCGCGGTGACGCTCCAGTACCTCTACGCGGCCTTCTCCGTCCCGGCGCACGGGGCGGCGCTCGCCTACGTACGCGACGGCCGGTGGACGCCGGAGCAGCTGCGACTCGCGTGCGGCGGTGGCGGTGAGACGCTGGACGACGGGATGCGCGGAAGTCTGCTGACCGTGGCCCGCGAGGAGATGATCCACTTCCTGCTGGTGAACAACATCATCACGGCCATGGGCGAGCCGTTCCACATCCCGGTGATCGACTTCGCGACGCTCGCGGACGAGCTGCCGGTCCCGCTGGACTTCGCCCTGGAGCCGCTGGGCATCGGCAGCGTGCAGCGCTACATCGCCATCGAACAGCCCGCGGCGCTCGTCCCGGAGATCCGGCGCGAGGCCGGGCGCGCGCCCGGCCGGGCCGGAGGCTTCGCCTGGACGTCGGTCAGCGAGCTGTACGCGGGGGTGCGCGAGGGGCTGCGGCGCGTGCCGGACCTGTTCCTGGTGGAGAAGGGGCGCGGGGGCGGTGAACACCACCTGTTCCTGCGGGAGTCGGTCAACACCGCCCACCCGGACTACCAGTTGGAGGTCGACGACCTCTCCAGCGCGCTCTTCGCCGTGGATCTGATCACCGAGCAGGGCGAGGGCGGGACGGCCGCCGGCGGTGGTGAGCACGCGGAGATGTCGCACTTCAGGACGTTCCTGCGGATGGGCGAGCTGCTCACGACCGAGCGGGTGCCCGGCCCGTACGGGCACCCGGTGCCGTGGTCCCCCGCGTACCCGGTGCTGCGCAACCCGACGCTGCGGGCGCGCGACGGGGCGAGGAGCGCGATCACCGATCCCGAAGCCCGCGCGGTGGCGGGGCTGTTCAACCGCTCGTACCACCTGATGCTCCAGCTGATGGCGCAGCACTTCGGCGAGAGTCCGGACGCGAGCCTGCGGCGCTCGAAGCTGATGAACGCCTCGATCGACGTGATGACCGGCATGATGCGCCCGCTCGCGGAGCTGCTGGTCACCATGGACTCGGGGCGGCGCGGCAGGACGGCGGGGCCGACGTTCGAACTGGACGCGGTGCCCACCGCGTATCCGCGCCCCGACGTGGCACGCCGCTCCCTCGCCCTGCGCTTCACACATCTGGCGGCGGCGGCACGCAAGTGCGGCCCCGTCCCCGGACAGGTCTGCGAACTGATGGAGTTCTACGCCGATGCCTTCCGGCGGGCGGGCAACGTATGACGGGCCGTCAGTTCCCGGCCACGAAGCGAGGTGCGCGGTGACCGACCGGACTCCGGGGCCGTTCCGCACGGCGGACGTGCCCCTCGCGAACCCCTACCCCTGCTATCGCCGCTACCGCGAGAGCGACCCGGTGCACCTGGGGCCGGACGGCAGGTGGTACGTCTTCCGCTACCGCGACGTGGCCCGCGTCCTGGCCGACCGGCGCTACGGGCGGGGGGCCCAGACCGCCCGCATCCCCGCGGACTGCCCGCACTTGAGGCGGAGCGTGGCCGACTGGATGGTCTTCATGGACCCGCCGCGGCACACCGGGGTGCGCGCGCTGGTGGCCAAGAGCTTCACCCCCCGCATCGTCGAGGCGCTGCGCCCGCGCATCCGGCGGCTGGCGGTCTCGCTCGTCACCGCCCTGGGCGAGGAGCGCGAGGCCGATCTCGTCGAACGGCTGGCGGCGCCCTTCCCGCTGCTCGTCATCAGCGAACTGCTGGGCGTGCCGCAGGAGGACCGCGCCTGGTTCCGCGCCCGCGCGCTGGACCTCCAGCAGGCGACCGCCTCACGCGTCGCCCGCAGGCCCGACGGCTTCGCCGTCGCGGACTCGGCGGCCCGCGAACTGGACGCCTATTTCCGCGCGGAACTGGCCCGGCGCAGGGCTCGGCCGGCCTTCGGCACGGATCTGATCGGGGCCATGCTGGAGCACGCCGGGGCGGCCTCCGTCGACGACGACACGCTGGTGGGCACGTGCATCCACCTCCTGACGGCGGGGCACGAGACGACGACCAATGTGCTGTGCAAGGGGCTGCTCGCCCTCTTCGCCCACCCCGGCCAGCTCGCGGCGCTGCGCGCGCGGCCGGAGCTGACGGCGGGTGCCGTGGAGGAGCTGGTCCGCTACGACTCGCCGGTACAGATGATCACCCGGCAGGCCGGTGAGGACGACCGGCTCGGCGGGCGTACCGTCCCCGCCGGCGGCCGCGTCGTCCTCGTGCTGGGCTCGGCCAACCGCGACCCCGAGCGCTTCCCCGACCCCGACCGCCTGGACCTCACCCGTGACGCGCGCCGCCACAGCGGCTTCGGCATGGGCATCCACTACTGCGTGGGGGCCCCGCTCGCCCGCGCCGAGGCGGAGATCGGCCTCACCGAGCTCCTGCGCGGCCTGCCCCGCCTCGCCCTGGCCGGCGAGCCGGTCTACGCAGAGGACCTGGTCTTCCACGGACCGGCGCGGCTGCCGGTGCGGACCCGGTGAACCCGCGCTCCCCTCGACACGGCCGGAGTAACAGCGGTCGCGCCGCTCCTCCGTCAGGCGTACCAAGGAGACGGCGGTGGCGCGGAGGAGTGGGCCCGGATGCAGATCGTTGTCGACCTCAATCGCTGTCAGGGATACGCGCAGTGCGCGTTCCTCGCCCCGCGGGTGTTCGAGCTGCACGGCGAGGAGGCCCTGATGTACACCCCGGCTGTCCCTCGCGACCAGCACGAACGCGTGCGCCGGGCGGCGGCAGCCTGCCCGGTGCAGGCCATCCTCGTCGGCGAGCAGGCGGCCACCGGTGGCCGGTGAGCACGACGGCGGCCGGATCGTCGTCGTCGGTGCGTCCCTGGCCGGGCTGCGCGCCGCCGAGGCGCTGCGCGAGAAGGGGTTCACCGGGTCACTGACGCTGGTCGGCGAGGAGCCTCATCTCCCCTACGACAGGCCGCCGTTGTCCAAACAGGTGCTGCTCGGCCGCGTACGCGCGCGGGACGCGGGGCTGCCGGCCCGGCGTGGGATCGACGCCCGGTGGAAGCTCGGCGTGCGCGCCCGCGGCGTCGACCCGGTCGGGAAGCAGGTGCTGCTCGACGACGGCGAGCGGTTGCCGTTCGACCGGCTGCTCGTCGCCACCGGGACCCGGGCCCGCCCCTGGCCGGTCCCCGCCGGGGCCGGGCTGGACGGAGTGCTGACGCTGCGCACGCGGGACGACGCGGAGCTCCTCGCCGAGCGTCTCGACGCCGGGCCCCGCCGGGTCCTGGTCATCGGCGCGGGGTTCACCGGCTCGGAGATCGCCTCGGCCTGCCGGGAGCGCGGCATCGAGGTGACGGTCGCGGAACGCGGGCCCGCGCCCCTGGTCGGCGCCCTCGGCGGGACGCTCGGCGCCTTCGCCGCGACGATGCAGCGCGCGCACGGCGTCGACCTGCGCTGCGGGGTGACGGTCACCGCGCTCAAGGGCAGCGGCGGCCGCTTCACCGGCGCCGAGTTCTCCGACGGCGGCCGGGTCGACGCCGACGTCGCCGTGGTCGCCCTGGGCGCCGTCCGCAACACCGAGTGGCTGGCCGGGTCGGGGCTGGCCGCGGGGCCCCGGGGCCTGGCCTGCGACGCGGGGTGCCGGGCCTTCGACATGTACGGGATCGTCACCGACGACGTCTTCGTCGCCGGTGACGTGGCCCGGTTCCCGCACCCGCTCTTCGAGTACCAGATGCTCTCCCTCGAACACTGGGGCAACGCGGTCGCCCAGGCGGAGGTGGCGGCCCACAACATGATCAGCCCCGGGCCGCTGCGGCGCCCGCACCTGACGGTGCCCTCCTTCTGGTCCGCGCAGTTCGGCCTCAACATCAAGTCCGTCGGCGTGCCGACCTTCTCCGACCAGGTGGTCGTCGCGCAGGGGTCGCTGCGCGAAGGCCGCCTGATCGCCGTCTACGGCTACCGCGGGCGGGTCACCGCCGCCGTCAGCGTGAACCGGGCCAAGTGGCTGGAGCACTACCAGCGCCTGATCGAGACGGCGGCCCCGTTCCCCCCTGGGCCCGGCGCCGCCGACCTGCGGGACGCGGCCGAGCCCGTCTCCTCCGACGTACCGGACCCGCGGCACCTCTCGCACGGCCCGACCGTGGCCGTCACCGGCCACCTGCCGGACCGCCACCTGACCCTGGTGCGGCCGGGCGACTGACACCCCACCGTCCGACGCCGAAAAGGAGCCCCCGCCCATGCAGCCGGACACCCTGTTCCAGCGGATCACCGACTACGCGAACCGCGCCGACCCCTATCCGCTCTACGCCGAACTCCGCGAGAACGGCGTGACACGGCAGGAGGACGGCGGCTATCTCGTGGGCACCTATCACGAGATAGCCGCGCTCCTCCACGACCCGCGGATCAGCTCGGACCAGCGCAACCGCACCGACCCCGATCCCGCGGTGCTCCGCAGGGGCGACCTGCCACCGGCCTTCATCGGTCTCGACGACCCCGAGCACGACCGGCTGCGCCGCATCGCGATGCGGCCCTTCGGCCCGCCGCACTCCCCCGACAGGATCGACAGCCTGCACGACGACATCACCCGGACCGCCGAGGGGCTGATCGACTCCTTCCGCGGCACCGACCGGATCGACATCGTCGACGAGTTCGCCTACCCGCTCCCCGTCACCGTGATCTGCCGGCTGCTGGGCGTGCCCCACGAGGACGTGCCACGGATCCGCGCGTGGACCGACGCGATCATCACCGGTCTCGACGTCACCCCCGGGGCCGACCAGGAGCAGCGCCGGCGGACGGCCATGGAGGGCCGCGACGCGATGGCGCTGTATCTCGGGGAACTGGCCGGCAGCCGCCGCGGCCAACCGTCGCAGGACCTGCTCTCCGCCCTCGTCAACGACCCCGGCCCGGAAGGCCGGCTCACCGAACGGGAGGTGATGGCCACCGCGACCCTGCTGCTCATCGCCGGGCACGAGACGACCGTCAACCTCATCACCAACGGCGTCCTCACCCTGCTGCGCCACCCGGAGGCACTGAAACGGCTGCGCGCGGAGCCCGAGTCGATACCCAGGGCCGTGGAGGAACTGCTGCGCTACGAACCGCCCGTGCACATGCTGCCGCAGCGCACCCCCCTGGCCGACGTCGAGGTCGCCGGGGTCACCGTCCCCAAGGGCGCGCCGCTGATCCTCGTCCTCGCCTCCGGCAACCGCGATCCTCAGCGCTTCGACGATCCCGACCGCTTCGACCCGGCGCGCGAGGACAACCAGCACTTCGGCTTCGGCAGCGGTGTCCACAACTGCTTCGGCGCCCCGCTCGCCCGCCTGGAGACACAGATCGCGCTGGGCGCGCTCCTGCCCTACCTCGACGACTTCCGTCTGCTGGCGGACCCGCCCCCGTACCGCCGCAGCCCCATCCTGCGCGGCCCCCGCCACCTGCTGATCGGCCGCACCGGCGCGTAGTCCTAGAGGTGGGTCGGGGCGAACATCCGCAGGACGGCCGGGAGTACCACCACGGAGGGGCCCGGCGTGGCCAGGGCCTCGGCCAGGTCGTCCCGGAGCCGGTCGGGTGCGGTGCGCACGGCGGGCACGCCGAAGGACGCGGCGAGGGCGACGAAGTCGGGGCGGGCCAGCTCCGTGGCCGTGGCCTCGCCGAAGGCGTCGGTCATGTACTCCCGCAGGATGCCGTAGCCGCCGTCGTCGACGATCAGCCAGGTGACCGGCAGGCCGTACTGCCGGGCGGTGGCCAGCTCGGCGATCGAGTACATCGCGCCGCCGTCGCCGGAGACGGCCAGGACCGGGCGGCCGGGGTCCGCCGCCGCGGCTCCCAGGGCGGCGGGGAAGCCGTACCCCAGGCCGCCGGCGCCCTGCGCCGAGTGGAAGGGCCCGGTCCGGGGGTCGAAGGCGGACCAGGCCCAGTAGCCGAGGATCGTCATGTCCCAGAAGCTCGGGGCGTCGTCGGGCAGCGCGTCGCGCACGGCGGCCAGCACCAGCTGCTCGGTCTTGAGGTCCTGCCCGGCGATCCGGTCGTGAACCCTTTCCAGCAGGGCGCGGGCCTCGTCCGCGGCCGTGCCGCGGGGGCGGCCGGTGACGGCGTCGGCGAGCGCGTCGAGGGCGAGGGCCGCGTCGGCGTGCACGCCCAGGGCCGGGTGGTTGGACTCCAGCTTGCCGAGGTCGGCCTCGATCTGGATCACCCGGCCACCGGGGTGGAACGTGTGGTAGTTCGAGGAGAGTTCACCGAGGCCGGAGCCGACGACGAGCAGCACGTCGGCCTGTTCCAGGAGGTCGGTCGTGTGCCGGTCCTCCAGCCACGACCGCAGCGACAGCGGATGCTCCCAGGGGAAGGCGCCCTTGCCCCCGAAGGTGCAGGCGACCGGGGCGTCCAGTTTCTCCGCCAGCCGCCGCAGCGCCGCCCGCGCCCCGGCCCGTACGACTCCGCCGCCCGCGAGGATCACCGGCCGCCGGGCCGCGTCGAGGGCCGCGGCCGCTTCCCCGATCAGCTCCGGCCGGGGCGGCAGGGGCCGGGGCGCGGCGTCGAGCGCGCGGACCGGCGGGACGCCCGCGGGCGCGAGCAGGACGTCCTGCGGGATCTCCACCCAGACCGGACCGGCGGGCGCCTCCAGCGCGGAGCGCCAGGCGTCGGCGAGGGCGGAGGGTATCTGCGAGGCGTGCCGCACGGTGTGCACGCTCTTGACGACGTCGCGGAACGAGGCCTGCTGGTCGCGGAGTTCGTGCAGGTATCCCTTGCGGCCGCCGCCGAGTCCGGCCGCCGGGATCTGGCTGGAGACGCCGAGCACGGGCACGGACGCCGCGGCCGACTCCTGGAGGGCGGCGAGGGTCATCAGGGCACCCGGGCCGGTGGAGACCAGCAGCGGGGTGACGCCGCCGGTGACGCGGGCGTGGGCGTCGGCGGCGAAGCCCGCGTTGTTCTCGACGCGCAGGCCGACGTAGCGCAGCGCGGAGCGGCGCAGCGCGTCGAAGAGGCCGAGCGCGTGCTGGCCGGGCAGCCCGAAGACGGTCGTGGCACCGAGCGCCGTGAGCGATTCGAGAACCAGGTCTCCGCCGGTACGGGTGGGGTGCGCGGTGCTCATGGGGCGTGCTGCCTTCCGGGGTGCGGTCGCGGTCCTGGCCGGAGGCATTGTGTCAGCGCGCCGACCGGGGCCGCGCGGCCGGTCTCACCGCTGCGTACGGGATCTGCCCAGCTGGCCCGTCCCGGAGCGCACGGCCCAGAAGAAGAGGGCCAGTGAGACGGCCGCGACCGTGAGGGAGTCGTAGGGCGCGGGCAGCCGGCCCGTCCCCTTGAAGGTGCCGAGCCAGGACAGGGCGGTGAGGACCACCAGATAGACGACCAGCCAGGCGCCCGTGCGGAGTTCGGTCAGGAGCGGGGCGTCGTCGGGGACGGACCGCCGCATCGCCAGGAAGATCAGCAGACCGGCCAGGACGAGGGGCAGGGCGAGGCGCAGGTCGTGCCAGCCGGACCAGTACACGAACTCGCTGGACACCACGAAGCTCAGCGGCGCGATCCAGCGCAGGCCGGGCACCCACCCCGCCATGCCGTCGCCCTCCGGGTCGGCCCGGAAGACGGCGGCGGCGACCGCGGAGGCGGCGTAGATGAGGAGGTACATGTCGCCCATGACGCTGACGATGTGCTGCCAGCCCCCGAAGGGCAGCAGGAAGACCACGATCACGGCGAGGTTCAGCAGGAGCGCCCGGTGCGGGATGCCGTAGCGGGGGTGGACGTGCATGAAGGCCCGGGGGATCGTGCGGTTCTTGGCCAGGGCGTAGGTGTGGCGGGCGTCGAGCGCCACGCCCACGTACGCCGAGCCGCCGGGCGAGACGACCGCGTCCGCGTAGAGCAGGCTCGACAGCCAGTGCAGGTTGAGGATCAGGGCCAGCTGGCCGAACGGCGACTCGAAGCTGACGCCCTGCCAGCCGTGGCCCAGGAGGTGTTCGGGGACGGTGAAGAGGAAGGCCAGCTGGAGCGCGAGGTACATCAGCACGGCCAGGCCGATGCCGGTGAGCACGGAGGCGGGGATGGTGCGGCGGGGGTTGCGGGTCTCGCCGGAGAAGTCCAGCGGTGCCTGGAAGCCGTTGACCGAGTAGACGATGCCTCCCCCGGCGAGCGCCGACAGGCAGGCGGCGTAGCCGTACGGGGCGAATCCGCCGTGGTCGGTCAGGCGCCCGGAGTGCCAGCCGGAGGCGAACAGCGCGATCACGGTGACCACCGGCACGATGATCTTGAAGACCGAGACGAGGTTGTTCAGCCGGGCGAACGCCCGGACCGTGAACCAGTTCAGGGCCGTCAGCAGAACGCTCAGCGCCACGGCGATGCCCAGGCCGAAGGGGCTGAGCGAGTGGCCGTGGTAAATGTCCGGCAGATAGTGGTCGGCGTACTGCATGATCGCGCTGATCTCGGCGGCGGTGCCGCCCACGGACAGCAGGACGGACCAGCCGACGAGCGTGCCGACCAGCCGGCCGCTCGCGTACAGCGGCCAGCGGACCGTGCCGCCGCCCTCCGGCCGGGACGCGCCGAGCTCGATCATCACCAGCGCGACGAGGCCGCACAGCAGGCCCGCGCCGACCCAGGACAGCAGGGCCGCAGGCCCGGCCGTCTGGGCAGCGTACATGGCGGCGAAGAGCCAGCCGGAACCGACGATGTTGGAGAAGCCGATCGCGGTCAGACCCCAGAACCCCAGGTCCCGGTGCAAGCGGCGTTCCTGGACGAGCACGGGCGGCGCGACGGCCCCGCCCTCCACCTGACGATCCGACACGACGGCCTCCTCGTTTCCCGGTCCGGCTCAGCAGATCAGGATTCTGCCCGGCCCCGCGCGTCCGCGCCGTGACGTGTCCACCGCACGGGGCCGGGTGATCAGCCCAGTTCGAGGCTGGTGACGCCGTAGGTGCGGCCGTCGAGGGCCGGGGGCACGGGGCCGGCGTACATGCGGATCGTGTGCGAGTCGGCGGCCAGGCCGCGCGACGCGGCGAGGGCCGTGGCGGTGCCGTGGGGCTCGGGGATGTCCATGAAGACCTCCTCGTCGGGGCCGAGGCCGGCCGTCAGGGCGTCGAACAGCGCTTCCGCGCCCTGGGGCGCGTCGGCGAACAGCGGCCCGATCCGCCGGCCGTCCAGCGAGGGCCGTATCACTCCGTAGCCGGTGACCCGCCCGTCCTCCAGATGGACGTAGGCGGTGTGGCCGGGGGCGGTCAGCCAGCGGGCGAGGAAGGCGCGCCGCTCGGCGGGGAAGCACTGACTGTCGTACGCGGCGACGGCGTCGAGGTGGGCCGCGGTGACGGGGGCGACGGCGGCCGCCGGAGGCGTGGTGGTGCCGGGGCGTCCCCTGTGGCGGACGGTGGTGTAGGCGGGGCCGAACCCGGCGCGCGCGTAGGTGGCTTGCTGGGCCGGCACCGCGTCGAGGCCGACCGTACGGGTCCCGGCGTGCGGGAACGCGGCGCGCCAGGTGGCCAGGCCGCGCCCCTGCCCGCGGTGGTCGGGGTGGACGAGGTAGTAGCCGAGGAAGGCGTAGTCCGGGGAGTAGGTGACGACCGAGACCGCGGAGACGGGCCGGCCGTCGAGGCGGCCGATGAAGAAGCCGGCGGGGTCGGTGGGGTGGAAGCAGGCGAGGTCTCCGGTGCCGGGGTTCCAGCCCTCCGCGGCGGCCCATTCGCCGACCAGGTGCCAGTCGTCCAGCGTGGCCGGGGTGACGGTGAAGGCGCCGGGGTCGCCGGTGGCGGGGGCCTCGTCGGCGGTGCGAGGCTGCGGGAGTCGGCCGAGGTGCTTCATACGGGGTGTTCGTTCCTTCCCGAAGGGTGGCGGAGTGGTCAGATGAGGTCCATGGCGGCGACTTCGTCGGGCCGCCCGTAGCTGACGGGCCCTTGGAAGCGGCGGCGGGCGCTGGCGAACCACCAGATCGTGGCGATCAGCAGGACGGCGCCGAGCGCGATCGGCGCGTAGTTGAAGTTGGTCGCGGTGAGCGGGGACGCCTGGGGCAGCATGAACAGCACGTTGCTGATGACGATCCAGGTCACGGCGACGCGCGCGACGGGCTTGCCGTAGCGCCCGAGGTTCCAGGGGCCGGGCTGGAACTCCTCGTCCAGCCGCAGCCGCAGGAAGATGGGGACGCCGTAGGCGAGGAAGAGGCCGACGACGTTGACGCTGACGACGGCGGTGAACGCGGTGTGGGACCACCAGCCGGGCAGCACCAGCACCAGGGGGCAGGCCGCGGCGAGCCACACGGCCTTGACGGGGGTGCGGGTGCGCGAGGAGACCGAGTGCCACCAGCGGGAGCCGGGCATCGCCCCGTCACGCGAGAAGGCGAAGATCTGGCGGGTGTTGCTGGTCATGTTGGCGAGCCCGCAGAAGAGCATGGCGCCGATCACGATCAGCAGGAGCAGCCTGGCCGTGCCCGTGCCGAGCGCGTCGACGAGGATCTGCACCGGCGGCGCGGACGCGCTCGCCTCCTGGGCGTAGTCGCGGATCGCGTAGACCAGGGCCAGCATGAGGATCAGGCCGGTGAGCGCGGAGCAGACGATGGCGCGCATGATTCCGCGGGGGGCGTTGACGGTGGCTTGGACGGTCTCCTCGGACATATGGAAACTGCCGTCGAATCCGGTGAAGGTCCAGCTGGTGACGAGCAGGCCGAGCATTCCGCCGTAGACCGCGCTGTCGAATCCGGTGGTGTTGACGAAATGGGTGGCGTAGGAGGCCGGTTGGTGCTGGCCGGGAACCACCGTGAGAGTGACGACGATCACGACCATGCCGATGAGCAGCCACCATACGGACACGCGGTTCACGACGGCGACGAGCTGGACCGTGTAGGTGTTGGCGAGCGCCTGGAGCAGCAGGATCAGGGCGGTGATGGCGACGGTGTGCCGGGGGTCGGGGTCGTAGGAGGGCCACTGCATGGCGATGAACGCCTGGATGAAGGTGGCCGCCGCGTAGTTGGTGGCGGCCGTGCCGCCCACCTGACCCACGAAATTGAGCCAGCCCGTGTACCAGGACCAGGCGCCGCGGTGCCGCTTGGCGAGTTTGCCCGCGGAGAAATACAGGGCGCCGCTGGTCGGGTAGGCGGAGGCGATTTCTCCCATGGCGGCGCCGACGAAGAGCACCATGACGGACACGCCGATCCAGCCGAACACGAGAATCCGCGGGCCGCCCGCCGTCATTCCGAATCCGAAGGAGGAGAAGATTCCGGAAATGATGTTGATGATGGTGAAGGATATCGCGAAATTGTCGAAGGCCCGGAACCGGCGGGTCAGTTTCCGGGGGTAGCCCATCGCGTGCAGCGTCGCGTCGTCGTCCAGGGCGAGGGGCGCCGCTTGGCGGCGGGTTCTCATACGGACGAGGAATGCGGTGTCGAGCACCAGCCACAGCCTTTCTGACGGGGGGACAGCACGACGCCCCCGGGGGCTCCCGGAGGCGTACCGGACGGTTCGGGGGAGCCGCCGGACGGTCAGGCGGCGGGGACGGGAAGTCCGCAGAGCCGCCTGACGCGGGTCAGTTGTTCCTCAGGGTCACCGAACGCGCTCCAGGGCATCCGGGAAGCGTACGGGCCCATCGCCGTGAGGACGGCACCGGCCTCGCTCTCCCGGTGCGTCATGAACAGCGCGTGCGCGAGATAGGCGAGGTCCAGCACGGGGGTGAAGCGATAGCCGGCCACGCGCGGGAACCAGTTCTCGTAGACCCCCATGGCCGTTGTCCGCCACTGGTGTTGTTCCCATGTGCGGTGGGCCAGCGGGGCGGCGGGGTCGTGGTCCGCGACCAGGGTCACCAGCGGGAGCAGGCGCAACGGCGAGGAGGCCGGTGCCCGTTGGCCGAGGAACGCGGCGACGTCCCATGCCGCGTTCGCCGAACCGCCGTGCCGGCTGAAGAAGAACGCCAGGAAGCGGTGGTGCGCCTCGCGGTGCCAGGGGTCGAGGCGGAGGATGCGGGCGAGCAGCGCCCAGGGGCCGGACGGCGCGGTGAGGAGGCCGCGCGGGGCGGGGTCGCGGGGCCGGTGGTAGCGGGCCAGCGTCAGTTTCGCGACGAGGGGCGTGGGGTCCGCCGGTGACATCTCCGCGGCGCGCTCGCAGGCCGTCAGCGCGATGCGCCCGAGGACGACGGCCCGCCGGTCGCCCTCGTCGGCCGCGCGCAGCGCCCGCAGCACCGCCACGCGCGCCCAGAGCAACGCCGCTTCCGCGCCCGGCTCTTCCGCGAGCCAGCGCTCCGCCAGATCCGAATCCGCCGCCTCCGAGGCGAGGACCGACGAACGGTGTGCCCGCAATCCGAAATCCTCCCGCGCCTCTTCCAGGACGTCGTGTGCGCTCAGGTATCGCCCTGCCCGTACGTCCACGCAGGCGTGCGCCAGTCGATGGTCCTCCGCCGCCGGATGCCAGACGTACTGCCCCTCGAATAACCCAGCGGTCATGCTCTCCTGCCGATCCTGCCGACGACACCGCCCATGCCGAACTCAGCCCGAACTCTCCCCCGGCTCCCTCGGCAGCACGCCACACCCTACTCAGCATCAAGTCGAAACGGAACGGGTCATCCGAATTACCTGGTTCGGCGGCATTTCCCAGGCCCTTCGGAGTTGTGCGCGCACTCTCCCTTTCCGGGATATCGACCAGGCCTCTGACATATGCCCTTCGAATGCGGACGGATGCCTGGGGGTGGCGCGCGGCGGCCGCGGGTCCGGCCGACGACCTGACGGCACATCACCCGATTTCGGCGACGCGACCAGGACCGGCTGCACGCGGGAGGCGGTCGGCCGCTGGCCGAGCGGTGGATCAGGCCGAGCAGAGACAGTCCGGACGGGGATATCGCTCTCTCTTCCAGCTGTTTGCGTGCTCAGGCTGGCGCCCCGGATCAAGCGTCCAGAGACATCGCGTTCTTGGCCTCGTCCAACGCTCCCTCGGGGGCCGCCCCGCCCGGGTTCGCCGTGGCGAGTGCCTGGTTGAGGGCGGCGAACGGGCGCAGGCGGTCCTCGTAGCGCGAGAAGGCGACGTGGTGGTCGCCGTCCGCCGTGGCGAGTTCGTCGGCCAGGACGTAGGCGCCGACCAGGGCCAGGCTGGTGCCCTGGCCTGAGAGGGGTGAGGGGCAGTGGGCGGCGTCCCCAATGAGTACCGCGCGGCCTGCGGACCAGCGGTCCATGTGGATCTGAGCCATCGCGTCGAAGTAGAAGTCGGGCGCCGCCCGCATCGCCTTCAGCAGCTCCGGGGTGTCGCCGCCGAGATGCGCCGTCCGGTCGGCGAGGAGTGCCTTCTGCCGCTCCGTGTCGCGGAGGTCGTGGTCGAGCGGCTCGGACCGGAAGCCGAGGTTGACCCTGAGCTCGGTGTTGTCGCGCGCCGGGTAGACGCAGTAGGTCGCGGCGGCGTCCTGGAGCCACACCTGCCAGTTGTCGAGGCCCAGGAAGTTGTCGGCGGTGAAGACCGCCAGATGGGCGCCGAGGTGCCGGATGAACCGCTCCTCCGCGCCGAACGCCAGGTGCCGCACCTTGGAGTGCAGGCCGTCCGCCCCGACGACCAGGTCGAAGGTGCGGGGCCGGCCGCGCTCGAAGCGGGCGTGCGCGCCGTCCTGGTCCTCGTCGATGGCGGTCAGGGAGTCACCGAAGAGGAACTCGACGCCGTCGGCCACGCGTTGGTACAGCAACTGCGTGAGGTCCTCGCGCAGCAGCTCGATGTCGTCGCTGTCGAGGCGGCCACTGCTGTACGTCATCTCGGTCGAGCGCCACAGTTCGTTGCCGTCGCCGTCGAGCATCGACATTCCACGCATGGTGGTGCGCGCTCGGCGCGCCTCCGCTAGGAGGTCCATCCGGTCGAGGACGTCGAGTGCGACGCCGCGGACGTCGATCGCGTGGCCGCCGGCGCGTATGCCGAGGGCCCGTTCGAGCACGGTCGGCGCGTAGCCGTGGTGCCGCAGCCGGTGGGCGAGGGTGAGCCCGGCGATGCCTCCGCCGGAGATGAGTACGGTCTTCACGGGAACTCCTTCGTACGGTGTACACACTGAATGTACGCCGTACGCGCAGGCGCGCAAAGCCCTGTTTTCCGGTCCTGTCCTAGGTCAGATGGGGTGAGAGGCGCCGTCTTCCCTGCTAGCCTCTGCCCTAGTACAGCCGAGCAGCAGCAGGGAGAAAAAGACGGATGGCCGCGCACACCGCCCCGCCTTATCTGCGCATCGCCGCCGAGATCCGCCGGCGCATCACCGACGGGGAACTCGCCCCCGGTGACCGGGTTCCCTCGACGCGTCAGATCGCCAAGGAGTGGGGTGTCGCGTCGGCCACGGCCACGAAAGTGCTCACCGCGCTGCGGCAGGAGGGGCTGGTACGGGCGCAGGAGCGTGTGGGCACGGTGGTGGCGGGGCCGAGCCGCCGTGCCGTGCCGGACCGTCCTCGCGTGGCCCCCGCTCCGGAGCGCGAGCTGACGCGTGACCGCATCGTGCGGACGGCCATCGAGATCGCCGACGCGGAGGGGCTGGCCGCGCTGTCGATGCGCGGGGTGGCGGCGCGCCTGGGCGCCGCGACGATGTCGCCCTACCGCTATGTGAACAGCAAGGACGACCTCGTGCTGCTGATGGCCGACGCGGTGCTCGGCCGGATGCCCCGCCCTTCCGAAGCCCCCGCCTCCTGGCGGGCCCGGCTGGAGCTGGGCGCCCGGTCGCTCTGGGCGGTGCACCGCGCGCACCCCTGGCTGGCGCAGATCGGCCCGCTCACCCGGCCGTTGGTGCTGCCCAACCTGATGACCTATTCCGAGTTGATGCTCAGCGCCCTCGACGGTCGCGGCCTCGACCCGACGACGATGCTCGATGTGAACATCCTCCTCTACAGCCACGTCCAGGGCCTGGCCGTCCAACTGGAATGGGAGGTCCAAGCCCAGGGCGCCACGGGCCTGTCGGAAGAGGAGTGGCTGGACAGCCAGACGTCCGCCCTCGCCGCGCTCACCTCGTCCGGCGACTACCCGACGTTCGGCCGCATCATCGCTTCGGTCTCGGAGACCGGCTACGACCTGCACCTCGACGAGCTCTTCGAGATGGGGCTGACGTCGATGCTCGACGGTTTGTCCGCCCTCATCGACGGCGGGCACGGCTGACGGCCGGCGCGGGGCCGGGCGGCGGGGTCACCCGCGTACGGGCACCGTGTTCGCCACCGCGGTGACGTGCAGTTCGCCGTTGTCGACGAGGTCACCGAGCTCGATGGTGCGGTACGTCGTGGCCGCGGGCGGAGTCACCCGCAGATAGGCCGCCTGGCGCGCGGCGGAGCCGGAGTGGGTCCAGGCGACGACGGCCTGGGCCGTGCCGCCGGGCTCGACGCGTACGACCTTGTTGCCCGGGTCGTCGGCGTACCACGTGCTGCCCCGGACCGCCTGCGAGGACAGCTCCTCATGCTGCGCGTTCTCCAGCCCCAGGCCCGGGTATCCGCGCAGGGCGCACTCCCGGGCGCCGGTGTTCCTGAACTCCAGCGTCGCTCCGGCGTGGTTCATCCCGCCGCCGAGACGGTTGTGGAACGAGACGCTCAGATTCGAGGCCGCGCAGGTCGCGAGCCCGGCGGAGCCCGCCGACGACGCCCCCTGGGCAACGGCTCCGGTTGTGAGCCCGGCGCTCAGCACGACGGCGGCGGCCCCGGAAAGGGCGAGTTTCGCGTTCATGCGGGGTATCACTTTGCGCTCCTTCGTACGGTGCGATGCGACCTGATCAAGGTCGTGATCCCGCCTACCCATAGGGCGCGCGTTCGAACACGAGGGGGTCGACAACCGGCCACGTCCGGGCTGCTGGTGACGGACGGGCCGGTCATGAGGTAGGCCACCGGCCACGGCGCCCGGAGGGCAACGGATCACACGTCGAACTCCGGCGGGAATCCGGTCCAGCGAAGGCCTTCCGGGAGGTGGCGCATGTCGTTGTGGGCGAGATGGAGATAGCGCGTCGCCGTCATGTCCGGAGCCCCCGTCGACACAAGTGATCTTGGTTGTCGACGGAACGGACGCCGGCTCCCCCGCTCCGGTTCCACCACCCCCGGCAGGGCTCGCCTCCGTACGGGCCCTGCCGGGAGACGCGGGTCAGTCCCGCGCGGCCAGCGGCTCCAGGCCCTCCGGGAGGTCCGTCGTGTGGATGACGGCCAGTCGCTGGGTGGGGCGGGTGAGTGCGACGTAGAGGTCGCTGACCCCGAACTCCGCCGGTTCCGCCACGATCACCGTGTCGAACTCCAGGCCCTTGGCCTGCCGGGGGTCGAGCAGGACGACCGGGCTGGTCAGGTCCGGGGCGGGGCCGGTGGAGGCGGTGGGGAGCGCGGCGGACAGCGCGGCGTGGTGGGCGCGCGGGGCGATCACCGCGAGGCGGGCCTCGTCGTGGGTCTCGCGTGCGACGGCGTCGGCGACCGCGCGGGGCAGGTCGCCGGTCCGGTGCGCCCAGGGCCGCACGCCCGTGGAGCGGACCGAGCGCGGCGGCGCGAAGGAGGGGTCAGCGGACCGGATCACCTCCGCCGCGACCTCCATGATCTCGGCGGGGGTGCGGTAGTTGACGCCGAGCCTGACGTGCTCCCAGCGGTCGTCGACGTACGGCGTAAGGATCTCCTCCCAGGCCCCGCAGCCGCCCGGCTCCGCGGTCTGCGCCGGGTCGCCGACCAAGGTCATCGAGCGGGTCGGGCAGCGGCGCATCAGCAGCCGCCACATCATCGCGGACAGCTCCTGCGCCTCGTCCACGATGATGTGGCCGAACGCCCAGGTGCGGTCGGCGGCGGCGCGCTCGGCGGCGCTGCGGTGGTCGGTCTCCTCGTGCCGGTCGGCGAGCCGTTCGGCGTCGACCAGGTCGTGGGCGGCGAGCACCTCCGAGTCCTCGTCGACGCGGTCCTCGAACTCCTGGGTGCGGGAGCCGTAGGAGAGGTCGAGCACGCCCTGCGCGTACGCGATGCGCTCCTGGCGCTCGGCCTCGGCGGCGGCGCGGGCGGCCGAGTCGTCCTCGCCGAGGAGCTCGGCGGCCTCGTCCAGGAGCGGGACGTCCGCGGGGGTCCAGGGGCCTCCCGCGCGGCGGATCGCGGCCGCGTCGGCGTCCGCGAGGTGGACGGGGTCGGCGAGGAAGTCGGCGACCAGCTCCCGCGGTGTGAGGAGTGGCCACAACTCGTCTATCGCGGAGTGGACTTCGGCACTGGCCGCGATCGCCTTGCCGAGCTGGGCGATGTCGTCGGGGCCGAGGAAGTTCGGCCCGCCGTACGGGTCCGCGCCGATGCGGTCGGTCAGCTGGGCGGTCAGCGCGTCGATGATACGGAAGGCGAAGTACGGGCGGGCGAGGTTGTGCGGCAGGTTGGTCTCACGCGCCTGGCGCCGGGCCTCCTCCGCGGTGGCCGCGTCCAGCAGCAGCTCGCCGTCCTCGTGGTCGATGACCCGCACGGGGTCGGGCAGGGTCTGCCGGTCGCGTACGCAGCGGGCCAGGGCGTCGGCCATCGTGGCGGCGCCCTTGACCTCCGCGGCGCGGGCGGTGTCGGTGCCGGTCGCGGTCACGCCCGGGAAGAGCTCGCCCGGTGTGGCGAGCAGGACACCGGTCTCGCCGAGCGAGGGCAGCACCTCGCCGATGTAGCCGAGGAAGGCGGGGTTGGGCCCGACGATCAGCACGGCGCGGCGGGCCAGCTGCTCACGGTGCGCGTAGAGCAGGAAGGCGGCGCGGTGCAGCGCCACCACGGTCTTCCCGGTGCCCGGCCCGCCCTCGACGACGAGGACGCCGTGGTGCGGTGCGCGGATGATCCGGTCCTGTTCGGCCTGGATGGTCTGCACGATGTCGTGCATGCGGCCGGTGCGCGCCGCGTCGAGCGCGGCGAGCAGCACGGCGTCCGCGTCGGCGCCCTCGTGGCCGGTGCGTTCGGCGTCGGCGAGGTCCAGGATCTCGTCGTGCAGGGCGGTGACCCGGCGGCCCTCGGTGGTGATGTGCCGCCTGCGGCGCAGCCCCATCGGGGTGTGTCCGGTGGCGAGGTAGAAGGGGCGCGCGACCTCGGCCCGCCAGTCGACGACCAGCGGGGTGCGGTCGGCGTCGTCACGGCGCATGCCGATCCGGCCGATGTGGTGGTCGCGGCCGTCGCGGAAGGCGAGCCGGCCGAAGCAGAGGCCGTTCTCCCCGGAGTTGAAGGCGGCGAGCAGGCCGGACTGTTCGGCGACGAGCACGTCCCGCTCCAGGCGCGCCTGGAAGGTGTTCCCGGCGGGCGACATGGCCGCCTTCACCGCGGCCTCGGCCTCGGTACGCAGTTCGGCGAGGCGCCCGTGGAGCAGATCGATGAATTCCTGCTCGCGACGCATTTCCTCGTTTGACAATTCGACTCCCGCCCGGATATGATGCATTCATAAAGCTTCTCCGTAACCCTGATTGCCCGGGTTGCGGAATTTTCTAATATACGCAGCGAAATACCCCGGCCGTCAATACGGTCCGGGGTATTTCTTTTTTCCGGGTGTGCGGCCGGGGTGCGGGAAGGCCTGGGTCAGCGGGCGAGACGGCCCAGCAGCGAGGCCGCCGCCGCGATGCCGAGGAGGGCGGCGGAGGCGAGGACGCCGAAGTCGAGGGCGAGACGGGCCGGGGTGCCGATGAGCAGCCCGCGCAGGGCGTCCACCTCGTAGCTCAGCGGGTTGACCGTGCTGACGGCCTTGAGCCAGCCCGGCATCGCCGCGACCGGGTAGAGCGCGTTGGAGCCGAAGAACAGCGGCATGGTGATGGCCTGGCCGATGCCCATCAGGCGGTCGCGGGTGAGGACGATCCCGGCGATCGACATGGACAGGCAGGAGAAGAAGGCGGATCCGAGCAGCACCACCACGACGACGCCCAGCAGCCTCAGCGGATTCCAGGTGAGGGCGACGCCCAGCACCGCCGCGAGCACGACGACGACCACGGCCTGGATCAACGCCTTGAGTCCTGCGGCGAACGCCTTGCCCGTGACCAGGGCCGCCCGGGGTGTGGGGGTCACCAGCAGCTTGGTGAGGACCCCGGAGTCCCGCTCCCAGATGATCATGATGCCGTAGAAGATGGCGATGAACATCGCCGACTGCGCGATGATCCCGGGGGCGAGGAAGTCGAGATAGGGGACGTTCCCGGTGGGAATGGCCCGGATCCGGGTGAAGGTCTCGCCGAAGATCAGCAGCCAGAGGGCGGGCTGGACGGCGCGGGTGTAGAGCTCCGTGCGGTCGTGGCGCAGCTTCTGCAGCTCCACCGCGCACATGGCCCAGGTGCGGGCCGGTATCACCCGCCACCCTCCGCGCGCCCGGGGCGGCGACAGCAGCAGGGCGAAGGGGGCTTCCGGCGGGACGGCGTCAGCCGACGCGGGAGGCGGTGCTGCGGGTACGGCGGACATCGCGGAACTCCCCTCCCCGCTCGTCGGCGCCCGGTTCGTCGAGTCCGCTGCCGGCGAAGTGCCGGAAGACGTCCTCCAGGGTCGGCGGCGCCGCGCCTTCCCCGCCCGCCTCCCGGCGGTCGGCGACCAGCCCGCTCTTGAGCTCCTCGGGGGTGCCGAGCGCCCGGATCCGCCCCCGGTGCATCAGGGCCACGCGGTCGCAGCGCCGGTCGGCCTCCTCCATGGAGTGGGTGGTGACCAGCACCGTCATCCCGGTGGCCGCGCGTATGCGGTTGATGCGCTCCCACACGCTGTCCCGGGCGATCGGGTCCAGGCCGACGGTCGGCTCGTCCAGGATCATCAGCCGCGGCGCGCTGACCAGCGCCTGCGCCAGCTCCAGCCGGCGCACCATGCCGCCCGAATACGTGGCCACCAGGCGCCCCGCGACATCGGCGAGGCCGACCGCCTCCAGGGCCTGGGCGACGCGGGCGGGCCGCTCCCGCCGGGGTGAGTCGAAGACCCGGGCGAAGAGGGCGACGTTCTCCCGGCCGGTCAGCGCGCCGTCGGCGGACAACTGCTGGGGGACGTAGCCGAGGAGGCGCCGCACGGCCATCTTCTGGCGGGCCGCGTCGTGCCCGAAGACCTCGACGACGCCGGGCGGTACGGGGAGCAGGGTGGTGATCACCCGCATCGTGGTGGTCTTGCCCGCGCCGTTGGGCCCGAGGAGGCCGAAGACCTCGCCGGGGGCGACCGAGAGATCCAGTCCGTCGACGGCGTCGACGTGTCCGAAGGCGTAGTGGAGTCGGGTGCAGCGGACGGCGGGTGCGGTCATCATGCCTCCCCTGTGTCACGGAGCGACCGGGCGAGCCTGCGCAGGGCGGGCAGCGCCGCGGCCAGGGCGGCCTGGTCCTCGGCCGGGAGGGTCCGCACCCGCGCGTGGAAGAGCGCGCCGCGCCGGGCGTCCCAGGCCCGCAGCCGCTCCTGGCAGGCCGGGGTCGGGAACAGCATGGCGACGCGGCCGTCGCGCGGATCGGCCTCGCGGCGCAACAACCCGGCCTTGACCAGCTGGTTGACGAGGGTGCTCACGGAATTGGCCGCCAGATAGAGCTCGTTGGCGGCGGCGGAGACGCCTATGCCGGGGCATTCGGTGACGACCCGCAGGAGTTCGGCCTGGGCACCGCGCAGACGTGGCTTCGCCAGCCCGGCCCACAGTCTGCGCCGGACCAGTCGCTGGATGCCTGTCAGCACTCCGGCGAGCTCGTCGGAGAGGCCGTCTGCGCTCACTCGTCCAGCGTACCTCTGTATGAGAGGTACAGAAGGGGCCGCGGACATTGATGTCCGCGGCACCCGGCCGTCGTACGCCTTCCGCTGTCAGCGCCTGCGACGGCCCGCGTAGAGCATGCTCGCGCCGGTGACCACGAAGAGCCCGGCGGAGACCTCCAGTCCGACGGCGCCGGGGGTGCGGTCGCCGGGGGTGACGAGGTAGGGATCGAGGAGTCCGGCCGGGTCGCGGAGCAGGGTCACCCGCTGCTCCCCCGTGCCCGGCCGAACATGATCTCCGCAAACGTATCCGACATCCCGGCCGGCCGCGGGCGAGGGCCGGGGCCAGGGGGCCGTCGGGAGGCCGGGGGTACGGTGAGTGCCCGAAGATCCGCCGGACACCGGCCCTCTGCCGTACGGACCACGAGGTACTCACCAACCATGCTGAGCCTGCACCACGACGCGCGGTCACCCGTCCACGCCCTGCCCGCCGGGGTGAAGCTGCTGGTGCTGTTCGCGGCGGGCACGGCCCTGTTCTTCGTCACGTCGACGGCCGTGCTCGGCGCGGCCGTCGTGGGGGTCGGGCTGTGTTACGCGCTGGCCCGCGTCCCCTGGCGGACGGCGGGCCGGCAGTTGCTCACGGTGCTGCCGTTCGCCGTCTCGGTCGTGGCCGTGCAGTGGCTGTTCACCGGCTGGGAGACCGCCGTGCTGGTGGGGCAGCGGATCGTGGTGCTGGTGATGCTGGCCAATCTGGTCACGCTGACCACCAGGACCTCCGCGATGATCGCGGCGATCGAGGCGGCGCTGCGGCCGTTGAAGCCGCTGGGGATCAGGCCGGAGCGGGTCGGTCTGGTGGTGGCCATGACGATCCGGTTCATCCCGGTGATCAAGGAACAGGCCGATCAGGTGCGTGCCGCGCAGCGGGCACGCGGAGTCGAGCGGAGCACCGCGTTCCTGGCCCCGCTGCTGGTCAAGACGTTGCGGCTGGCGGACGGGCTGGGCGAGGCGCTCGACGCCAGGGGCGTCGATGGCCCCCGGCGGCCGGAGGAGACGCGCCCTCTATGATGACCGGCTGGAGCGAGAGGCGCTCGGGGCCGGGGGTCGGGGTTGCGTACGAAGGACATGGCACAGATCGCGCTGTTCGCAGCGATCATGGTGGTGCTGGGCTTCTTCCCGTTGATCGAGCTGCCGCTCGTCCCGGCGCCGTTCACGTCCCAGACGCTCGGTGTGATCCTCGCGGGTTCGATCGTCGGCGCGCGCCGGGGCGGTCTGGCGATCCTGCTGTTCGTGGTGCTCGTGGTGATCGGGCTGCCGGTGCTGCCGGGCGGCCGCGGCGGGCTCGGCGTCGTCCTCGGGCCGACGGGCGGTTTCATCCTGGCCTACCCGCTCGGGGCGTACGTCACGGGTCTGCTGACCGAGCGGCTGTGGAAGCGCTACAACCAGTGGACCGCCATGCTCTGCAACCTCGTCGGCGGGGCTCTCGTGCTCTACGCCGTCGGCATCCCGTGGATGGCCGTCGCGGCGCACCTGCCGCTGGAGAAGGCGGTCACCGGCTCGGTGGTGTTCCTCCCCGGTGACCTGGTCAAGGTGGTGATCGGCTCGCTCGCGGCGGTGACCGTGCGCAGGTCCTACCCGATGATCGCGCCCGGTACGCCGCGCGCCGCCGGGAACGAGCGCGCGTGATCGAGATCGACGGTGTGAGCCAGTGGTTCGGCGAGCGGCGGGTGCTGCGGGACGTCGACCTGACGCTCCGTGAGGACCGAATCGGCGTCATCGGGTCGAACGGCTCGGGCAAGAGCACGTTCGCCCGGCTGCTGAACGGCCTGCTGGTGCCCTCCGCGGGCCGGGTCCGCGTGGACGGGCTGGACACTGGCCGCAAGGGCAGGGAGGTCCGGCGCGAGGTCGGCTTCGTCTTCCAGGACCCGGACATCCAGATCGTGATGCCCACGGTCGCCGAGGACCTCGCGTTCGGGCTGAAGCGCCACCGGCTGAGCAAGGCGGAGACCGGCCGGCGGGTGGACGAGGCGCTGGCGGAGTACGGGCTGGGCGAGTTCCGTGACCACCCGGCGCATCTGCTCAGCGGTGGCCAGAAGCAGTTGCTGGCGATCGCCGCGGTGCTGATCACGGGACCCCGGTACGTGGTCTTCGACGAGCCGACCACGCTCCTGGACCTGCGGAACAAGCGCCGGATCGGCAAGCTCGTCCAGGAGCTGGAGCAGAAGGTCGTGGTGGTCTCGCACGACCTGGAACTGCTGGCGGAGTTCGAGCGGGTGATCGTCTTCGACGGTGGCCGGGTGGTCGCGGACGGCCCGGCGAAGGAGAGCGTCGCGGCGTACGTCGCGATGCATCCGCCGCTGTAGCCGGCCGCCTCCCGGACGGGCGGCCACGCGGCGGTCGTCAGCCGCCGAGCTTCTTCGGGGACGGGAGCGGCACCGGGTCGCCCGACCTCGTGAAGGTGTCCTTCCTGCCCGCCGCCCAGGAGACGACGAGGGTCTTGCCGTCCGAGCTGTCCACGGTGCCCGCGGTGCGCTCGGTGTCGCCGTCCGCGCACTTCAGCGCGAGCTTCGCCGGCCGGTCCTTCTCGTCGACCGTGCCGGTGCAAGCGCGCTTGCCGTTGTTCGCGTAGACGATGGCCTTGCCCTGGGTGATGGTCATGCCGACCATGCCGTCGTCGGAACGGGCTCCGTAGACACCGTCGTAGTGCCCGGGCGCACCGGTGGCCGGCGAGTCGCCCCCGGTCCCGGACGGTGTGCTCGCGGACGGCTCGTCGGCGGACTTCTTGTCACCGCCACTGCCGCAGCCGGTCATCAGCACAGCGGCGACCAGCGCCACCCCCGTGTACTGCGCTGCTCTGCGCACGTGACGTCCCTCCCTCGTGGGGCCCCGGGCGGGGCCTGATCCACAAGCTAACAGCCGCACGCGGCACCGGGCGGCGAGATTTTCCCCACCTTCGCCTGTTCCCGCCGTATACGTCCCCTGCCGCCGGTCCTCAGCGGCCGGGCTCGCCCGGGGCGCCGTGGCCGCGTCGGTCCAGGAGATCGGTGAGGGTGCGGACGAGCGGGCCGAGGCGCCCGCGTTCGGGGTAGTGGACCGGGACTCCGGCCGTGCGCAGCGGCTCGGCGCAGAGCTCGCCGACGCAGACGACGGCGACGTCGGAGCGGAGTGCCGTGAGCACGTCCTCCCGGCGGCCCGCGGCGGCCGCGGCCTCCAGGAAGGCGACGGCGGCCGGTGCGCTGGTGAAGGTCAGGGCGTGGAGGTCGCGGCGGGCCGTCGCGTCCACGAGGCGGCGTACGGCCTCCGGTTCCTCGGGCGGCCCCCAGCGGTAGACCGGCACCTCCATCACCTCGGCGCCGCGTTCCCGCAGGGCCGCGGTGAAGCCGCGCATGGGCGCGCCGTGTTGCTGGACGGCGACGCGGCGGCCGCGGAGGTCGTGGGAGAGGAGCCAGCCGAGCAGCTCGCGGCCGGCCTCGGTCGGCGGGGAGAACACCTCGGCGAGACCACTGCCCCGGACCGCCCCGACGGCCTTGGGCCCGCGGGCGACCACGGCGGCCGGCCGGCAGGCGCGGAGGAGCGCGGCGCCGTGGCCCCAGCCCTCGGCGGCGCTCATCCAGCCGCGCCAGCCCACGCCCGTGGTGACGACGACGTAGTCCAGGGGTGCGGCGAGGCAGCGTTCGGTGGCGGCGCGCAGGGCGGCGTCGTCGCCCAGGGGTACGACGCTCAGGGTGGGGGCTTCGATGACGCGGGCGCCCCGGCGGAGCAGCAGTGCGGTGAGTTCCTCGCGTCGGCGTGCCGCTGTCACGCCGACGGTGAAGCCCGAGAGCGGCCCTGTGTCGGTGGTGTCGGTGGTACTCATCAACGCAGCTTCTCCCCGCGGTGTTTCAGGGAGGTTGCGGAATTGTCAGCCCGAGGGGGCGCCGCGTCATCCGGGGTAACGGCTTCGTGCCGTCGGCGCAACACCGGCGACGTGGGGGCGTAACGGGTGAAGGTCACCATTCCTTTCATGGTGAGCACCGATACCCACTGTCCGTACTGCGCGTTGCAGTGCGGCATGGGGTTGCGTCCGGCGGCCCCCGGGGGAGCGCCCGGCGCGCCCGCCGTGGAGGTCGTGGAGCGCCCCGGTTTTCCCGTCAACCGCGGGGCGCTGTGCGGCAAGGGGCGGAGCGCCGCGGCCGTGCTGGCGGGTGCCGCGCGGCTGTCGGCCCCGCTGGCCCGCGACCCGCGCACGGGCACGCTGCGCGAGGTGTCGTGGGAGCGGGCCCTGGATCTGGTGGCGGCCGGTCTCGGCGGCGCCGCGGAGCGTCATGGCCGCGCGGCGGTGGGGGTGTTCGGCGGGGGCGGGCTGACCAACGAGAAGGCGTATCTGCTGGGGAAGTTCGCGCGGGTGGTGCTGCGCACCCCGCACATCGACTACAACGGCCGGTTCTGCATGTCGTCGGCCGCGACCGCGAACCGCGCGGCCTTCGGCGTGGACCGCGGGCTGCCGTTCCCGCTGGAGGACATCGCCACGGCGGACTGCGTCGTCCTGGCGGGCGGGAACCCGGCGGAGACGATGCCGCCGGCGCTGCGCTACTTCACGAGGATGAGGGAGAACGGTGGCCGGCTGGTCGTCGTCGACCCCCGCCGTACGCGGACGGCCGAGCAGGCCGACCTGCATCTGGCCCCGGCGCCCGGCACGGATCTGGCACTGGCGGCGGGGCTGTTGCACGTGGTCATAGCCGACGGGCTGCTGGACCGGGAGTTCATCGCGGACCGCACGACGGGGTTCGCGGAGGCGCGGGCGGCGGCGATGGCGCACTGGCCCGAGCGGGTGGAGGAGCTCACGGGGGTGCCGGTGCCCCTCCTGAGGGAGGCGGCCCACCTCTTCGCGCGGGCCCGGTCGGGCATGGTGCTCACGGCCCGGGGCGCGGAGCAGCACAGCAAGGGGACGGACACGGTCCGGGCGTGGATCAACCTGTGTCTGGCCACGGGCAAGGCCGGCCGGCCGGGCAGTGGGTACGGCTGTCTGACGGGTCAGGGCAATGGGCAGGGCGGCCGTGAACACGGGCAGAAGTCCGACCAGTTGCCCGGCTACCGCTCCCTGACGGACCCGCTTGCCCGCGCCCATGTGGCCGGTGTGTGGGGGGTGGATCCCGACGAGCTGCCCGGTCCGGGGGTGTCCGGTTACGAGCTGCTGGACCGGGCGGGCACGGCGGACGGGGTGCGGGCGCTGCTGGTCATGGGCTCGAATCCGGTGGTGTCGGCCCCGCACGCCGCTCATGTCACCGACCGGCTGCGGTCGTTGGACTTCCTCGTCGTCAGCGATGTCGTGCTGTCGGAGACCGCGGCGCTGGCGGACGTCGTGCTGCCGTCGGCGCAGTGGGCGGAGGAGACGGGCACGATGACCAATCTGGAGGGCCGGGTGATCCTGCGCCGGGCCGCCGTCGCTCCTCCCGAGGGGGTGCGGAGCGATCTGTACGTCCTGAAGGAGCTGGCCGACCGGCTGGGCACCGACAAGGGTTTTCCCGACGACGCGGAGGAGGTCTTCGAGGAGCTGCGGCGGGCCTCGGCGGGCGGTGTCGCCGACTACGCCGGTATCAGTTACGCCCGGATAGGGGCCGAGGACGGGGTGTTCTGGCCGTGTCCCGACGAGGGGCACCCGGGCACGCCGCGGCTGTTCCTGGACCGCTTCGCGACCCCGGACGGCCGGGCGCGGTTCGCGGGCGTCGGCCACCGCCCGCCCGCCGAGGAGACCGACGCCCGCTTCCCGCTGTACCTCACGACCGGCCGGGTGGCGTCGCAGTACCAGAGCGGCGCGCAGACCCGGCGGGTCCCCGCGCTGAACGCGGCCGCGCCCGGCCCGTTCGTCGAGCTCCATCCGCGGCTCGCGGAGCGGCTGGGCGTCGGCGAGGGGCAGTTGCTGACGGTGACGAGCCGCCGGGGCCGGGCCACCGCGCCCGCGAGGATCACCGACACCGTCCGGCCCGACACCGTCTTCATGCCCTTCCACTGGGCCGGCCGGGGCCGGGCCAACACGCTCACCAACCCCGCGCTGGACCCCGAGTCGAAGATGCCGGAGTTCAAGGTGTGCGCGGTGCGCGTCGAAGCGGCGGCCGAGGAGGAAGCGTCATGACGGCCCGGCGGATCGCGGTGGTAGGCGCGGGCATGGCCGGGGCCCGCTTCGCGCAGCAGCTCCTGGCCCGTACGGCTCCGGGCACCGTGGAGCTGACGCTGTACGGGGCCGAGCCGGACGGCCCGTACAACCGCACCCTGCTCACCGAAGTGCTCGCCGGGCGCTACGACGGTGATGCCATCTGTCTGCCGTACGGGCCGGGCGCAGAGATCCGCACGGGCGCCGAGGTCACCGCCCTCGACCCCGCCGGCCGGACGATCTCCCTGGCCGACGGCTCCACCGCCCGCTACGACGCGCTGGTGCTGGCGACGGGCGCCGAGCCCGTGCTGCCGCCGCTGCCGGGGCTGTGCGGGCCGGGCGGCGAACGGCTCGGGGGGGTCCACACGTTGCGCACGCTGGCCGACTGCCGCAACGTGATCGATGAGGCGGGACGGGCGGCGCGGGCCGTCGTGGTGGGCGGCGGGGTGCTGGGGGTCGGGGTCGTGCGGGCGCTGGCCGCGCGCGGTCTCCCCGTCACGCTGGTCCACCAGGGCCCCTGGCTGATGGACCGTCAACTGGACGGCGGGGCGGCACGGATACTGACGGCCGCCCTCTCGGCCCTGGGTGTCACGGTGCGCGCCGAAAGCCAGGTGCGCGCCCTGCGCGGCGCGGACCGCGTCACCGCCGTGGAGCTCACGGACGACCTGCTTCCGGCCGATCTCGTGGTGTTCACGTGCGGGGTCCGGCCGCGCACCGGGCTGGCGCGCGCCGCCGGGCTGGCGGTGCGCGAGGGCGTCGTCGTCGACGACACCCTGGCCACCTCCGCCGCCGGGATCCACGCGATCGGGGACTGCGCCGAACACCACGGCACCGTCCACGGCCTGTCCGGCCCCGCCTGGGCACAGGCGGACGTGCTCGCGGCCCGGCTGTCCGGGGCCGACCCCGGTGCCCGCTGGCCGGGCAGCCGCCCGCTGACCCGGCTGACGGCCGGCCCCTTGCAGCTCGCGGCCTTCGGCCCGCCCGGCGACGGCGCCGCCGACGCCTGTGACGTGCTCCGCGTCGCCGACGCCAGACGAGGCACGTACAAGAAGCTCGTCCTGCGCGGCGACCGGCTGGAGAGCGCCCTCCTCGTCGGCGACCTGACCGCGGTGGGCGGCCTCATCCACGTCTGGCGGAGCGACGAACAGCTGCCCGCCGACCCCCTGGACCTCATCCGCACGTGATCGTGACCGAAGGAGCCCCACCCGTGACGTCCCCACTCCCCGCCCCCAGCTGCCGCCGTCTGGTCCTCGTGGGACACGGCATGGTCGGCCAGCGGTTCCTGGAAGCCCTCTTCGAGCAGGAGGGGGCGAGCGAGCGCTGGCAGGTGACCGTGCTCGCGGAGGAACCCCTCCCCTCGTACGACCGGATGCGCCTCACCTCGGTGTTCACCGGCACCGCGCCCGAGGAGCTGGCGCTGTGCCCGCCCGGCTTCGTCGACGAGCACGGCATCGAGCTGCGCCTGGGGGACGCCGTCACCGGCGTGGACCGCGAGGCGCGGACCGTGCGCACCGCGTCCGGCCACCGGGTGGACTACGACGTGCTGGTCCTGGCCACCGGCTCGTACCCCTTCGTGCCGCCCCTGCCCGGCCACGACACCGAGGGCTGTCACGCCTACCGCACGCTGGAGGACGTGGACGCCATCCGCGCCCACGCGGCGAAGGCCCGGACCGGTCTCGTCGTGGGCGGCGGGCTGCTGGGCCTGGAGGCCGCGGGGGCGCTGGGGGCACTGGGCCTCCACACCCATGTGGTGGAGTTCGCGCCGCACTTGATGGCCGTGCAGATCGACTCGGCCGGCGGCGCGCTGCTGCGGCACAAGGTCGAGGCGCTCGGGGTGTCCGTGCACACCGGTGTGGGCGTCGAGCGGATCGAACCCGGCCCCGACGGGCGGGTCGGCGCGGTGAAGCTGTCGGACGGCACCCGCCTGGAGGCGGACCTCGTCGTCTTCGCCGCGGGCGTCCGGCCCCGCGACCAGCTCGCCAGGGAGTGCGGCCTGCCCGTCGGCGAGCGCGGAGGCATCGTCGTCGACGCCGCCTGCCGCACGGCCGACCCGCACATCCGCGCGATCGGCGAGTGCGCGCTGGCCGCCGACGGCAAGGTCTACGGCCTGGTGGCCCCCGGCAAGGCCATGGCCGAGGCCGTCGCCCGCGAACTGGGCGGCCAGGAGGGCAGCTTCACCGGCGGCGACACCTCCACCAAGCTCAAGCTGCTCGGGGTGGACGTGGCGAGCTTCGGGGACGCGCACGGCCGTGCCGAGGACGCCCTGGAGGTGCTGTACGCCAACAGCCGGTCGGGGGTCTACAAGAAACTGGTCGTCGACGCCGACGGCGCCCTGCTCGGCGGCATCCTCATCGGCGACACCGACTCCTACGCCTCGCTGCGCCCGCTCGCCGGGAACGGCGAGCCGCTGCCCATCCCACCGGAGCAGCTGGTCCTGCCCGCCGCGGCCGGCCGGAAGGCGCTCGGCGCGGGGTCCCTGCCCGACGAGGCCGTCGTCTGTTCCTGCCACCACGTCAGCAAGGGCGCGATCAAGGCGGCCGTCGGGGAGCGGGGCTGCCACTCCTTGGCCGCGGTCAAGAAGTGCACCAAGGCCGGTACGGGCTGCGGCAGTTGCGAGAAGCTCGTCGGCGAGATCGTCACCGACGAGCTCGGGGCGGCGGGCGTCGAGACCACGCGCGGCCTGTGCGAGCACTTCACCCAGTCGCGCGCCGAGCTGTACGAGATCGTCCGCGTCAAGGGCATCACCACCTTCACCCAGCTGGTCACCGAGCACGGCAGCGGGCAGGGGTGCGCGGTCTGCAAGCCCGTCGTGGCCTCCATCCTGGCGGGGCTGGGCGACACCCCGTACATCCTCGACGGCGAGCAGGCCGCCCTCCAGGACACCAACGACCACTTCCTCGCCAACATCCAGCGCAACGGCTCCTACTCCGTGGTGCCGCGCATCCCCGGCGGTGAGATCACCCCGGACGGCCTGATCACCATCGGGGCCATCGCCCGTGACTTCGGCCTCTACACGAAGATCACCGGCGGGCAGCGGATCGACATGTTCGGCGCCACGGTCGACCAGCTGCCCGCCATCTGGCGCCGCCTGGTCGACGCCGGGTTCGAGTCCGGGCACGCGTACGGCAAGTCCCTGCGCACCGTGAAGTCCTGCGTGGGACAGACCTGGTGCCGGTACGGCGTGCAGGACTCCGTGGCGCTCGCCATCGAGCTGGAGCTGCGCTACCGCGGCCTGCGCTCACCGCACAAGCTCAAGTCGGCCGTGTCCGGGTGCGCCCGCGAGTGCGCCGAGGCCCGCGGCAAGGACTTCGGGGTGATCGCCACGTCCGCCGGCTGGAACCTCTACGTGGGCGGCAACGGCGGCACCTCGCCCCGCCACGCCGACCTGCTCGTCGAGGACGTCGACCACGACACCCTCATCCGGACGATCGACCGCTTCCTGATGTTCTACATCCGCACCGCCGACCGCCTCGAACGCACCGCGCCCTGGATCGAGCGGCTGGAGGGCGGGCTGGACCACCTGCGCGCCGTCGTCGTCGACGACACCCTCGGCATCTGCGCCGACCTCGACGACCTGATGTCCCGTCACATCGTGGGCTACGAGGACGAGTGGGCCGCCACCCTCGCCGACCCCGAACGCCTGCACCGCTTCTCCTCCTTCGTCAACGCCCCGGGCACCCCCGACCCCGCCGTGCGCTTCGTACCCGAACGCGCCCAGATCCGCCCCGCCCGCGCGGACGAGGACGGCCACGGCCTCCCCGTCCCCGTGGGCATCGCACTCGCAGGGAAGGCATCCGCACGATGACCGACGCCACGCTCCCCCACCCCCAGGAGCCGCCCCCCGCCCCGGCCGGACCGATCGTGGAGATCGGTGACGGCACCACCTGGACACCCGTGTGCCGCTACGCCGACCTCACCCCCGGCCGGGGCCGCGCCGCCCTGGTCGACGGCGAGCAGGTGGCGCTCTTCCGCGACGGCTCCGGCGCCCTGTTCGCCCTCACCAACCGCGACCCGTTCAGCGGCGCGTACGTCATCTCGCGCGGCATCACCGGCAGCCGGGACGGCGTGCCGGTGGTGACCTCACCGATGTACAAGCAGTCCTTCGACCTGCGCACCGGCACCTGCCTGGACGAGGGGGACACCGTCGACGGCACGCCGCCCGTACTGCGCACCTGGCAGGTCCGTACGGTCGAGGACCCGCCCGCCGGCGCGCCGCCACCCGCCCGGACCCTGACCGAGTGGCACCCGGAGGACCCCGGCTTCTGGGAGCGCACCGGCGCCCGCGTCGCACGGCGGAACCTCGTGCTGTCCGTCGTCACCGAGCACATCGGCTTCTCGGTGTGGAGCATGTGGGCGGTGCTCGTGCTCTTCCTCGGCCCGGAGTACGGCATCGACCCGGCCGGCAAGTTCACGCTCACCGCCCTCCCCACCGCCCTCGGGGCGCTGCTGCGCCTGCCGTACGCCTGGGCCGTCACCCGCTTCGGCGGCCGCAACTGGACCCTGTTCAGCGCCCTGCTCCTGCTGGTCCCGACGGTGTCGGTCGTGATCGTGCTCGAACCGGGGGTCTCCTACACCACCTTGCTGGTCACGGCCTGCGTGGCCGGGGTCGGCGGCGGCAACTTCGCCTCCTCCATGGCCAACATCAACGCCTTCTACCCGCAGCGGCTCAAGGGGCGGGCCCTGGGCATCAACGCGGGCGGCGGCAATCTCGGCGTGCCCGCCGTCCAGTTGGCGGGTCTGCTCGTGCTGGCCACGGCGGGCGCGGGCCACCCCCGGCTGCTGCCGGTGCTCTATCTGCCGCTGATCCTGCTCACCGCCCTCCTCGCCGCCCTGCGCATGGACAATCTGCCGGCCGGACGGGAACGGCGGCCCGTCCTCCGGGAGGTCGGGCGCGACGGGCACACCTGGGCGCTGTCGCTGCTCTACATCGGGACGTTCGGGTCGTTCATCGGCTTCGGCTTCGCCTTCGGGCAGGTCCTCCAGGTGCAGTTCCACGACCAGTTCGACACTCCCATGAAGGTCGCGTACCTGACGTTCATCGGCCCCCTGCTCGGGTCGCTGTCCCGCCCCTGGGGCGGGGCCTGGGCGGACCGCTTCGGCGGTGCGCGGGTCACCCTGGCGACGTTCGTGGCCATGGGGGCGTGCGCCGCGCTCATCCTGGTGGCGTCACGCCACCACTGGCTCGCGGGCTTCTTCGCCGGGTTCGTCGCGCTGTTCGTGCTCAGCGGTCTCGGCAACGGCTCCACCTACCGCATGATCCCGGCCGTCCACGACGCGCGGGCACGGGCCGCGATCGCGGACGGCGCGGACCCGGCGGCCACCCTGGCCGGGGCGCACCGCCGCGCGACGGCCCTCATCGGCCTCGCGGGCGCGATCGGCGCCCTCGGCGGCGTGCTGGTCAACGTCGCCTTCCGCCAGTCGTTCCTCGCGACGGGGCAGGGCGACGACGCGTACATCGCCTTCCTGTGCTTCTACGGGGTGTGCGCGGTGGTGGTGCACTGGGTCTACAACCGCCGGGCGGCGGTGGCCCGGGTGTGAGCGAGCGGACGCCCCGGGGACCGGGCCGAACGTACCGTCCCCTTACGCGAGTCGAGGGAAGGTGATCAGGGGCGGGGCCGCGTGTCAGAAGTCCTCGTCCTCGGTCACCGTGGACGTCGGGACGTGCAGCATCCCGTCGAAGGCGTCGAGCACGGGGGTGTGGACGTAGGCCCCCTGGATGCGGATCCGGTCGGGGCCACCGAAACCGGAACCAGAACCGGAAGGCGCCCTGGGCGCGCCGCGGAGGCCGACGGCGCTCAGCCCCGTCCCGGCGGCGTCGAAGGCGGCCTCGACGCTCCCCGGCTCAGGCGGCTCCAGCCTCAGGTTCTCGACGGTGAAGCCGAAGCGGGCCTTCTCGTCGAGGTGCATCTCCGCCGTGTGGCCGGCGGTGCTGGTCATGCCGAGGGCGAAGTAGTCGTCGCCGAGGGCCCGTTGCAGGTGGTGGCCCATCGGCAGGCCGGTGAGGTTCCCGCCGAAGGAGACGGGTGTCCGCTGGATGTGCCCGTTGTGGGCGGCGAGGACGACGCGGGTGCCGGGGTCCGCGTGGTCCAGGTGCCAGAGCACGGACCCGGCCATGAACACCTCGCGGGCCGAGGTGTCGGCGGGCAGGCCGCTCCCGGCGAAGAGGCCGGCCATGGCGCGGAAGGTGTAGTCGGCGTGACAGGCCGCTTCGACCCGCCGCAGGGCGACGTCGTAGGCGTACTGCCCGCTGCGGTCGACGTAGAGCGGCTCGAGTGAGCGGAAGCGGGTGAGCAGCCGCATCGTCGCCGCCGTCAGGGCGTCCTGGTCGGCGGTGTCCAGCCGGGCCCAGGCGGGCGCGGCCAGCGCGCCCGAGGTGGTGGCGAGGCGCCCCGCGAGCGCGGTCGCGGCCTCGACGAGCGGCAGGAGGTCGGGGTCGGTCTCCCGGAGATAGTCGGTGAGCGGCTCCAGGGCGGGCAGCAGCGAGCCGCCCGCGGCGGGGATGTCGACCCCGGCGAACCGCACGGGCCGGGCCGCGGTGCGGTTGTGGTGACGCAGCCAGTGCAGCGGCTCGGTGAGCCCCACGGGGATCGCCGCGTCGAGGTGCCGCGCGAGGCCGTCGTCCGTGCCGGCGCCCTGGGCCCACGCGTCGAGCGCGAAGCCCTCGCTGAATCCGTATTCGAAGGCGAGGACGGTGAACCCGCAGCGCTCGACGAGGAAGCGCAGAAGGCGTTGCCGGGCGCGTGCGAACTCCTGGATGAAGTGGGAGTTCTCGCCGAGGGCGACGACCCGGGCGGTGCCGAGCACCTCGCGCAGCGGCTCCAGGTCGTCCAGCGGCGCGTCGGGGTCGAGGCCGGTGAGGGGGACAGCGTGCTCACGGAGCCAGTCGGCGAAGGGGTCCTGGCCGGTGGGGTGGGAAGGCGGTGCGGTCATCTGGCAGCTCGATTCTCGGTGCTCAGGAGCGGAAGAGGTCATCGGCGCGGGAGCGCGGGCGACGCAGGGCGGCACGGCAGTGGAGCTTCCAGCTCTCACCGCGGGCCGGCGACTCCCGAGGAGCGCGTCAGAGAAAGAAAAAGAAGAGGCTTCCCACTGGCATACGGCCGAGTGTAGGCAGACAGGCGGCCGGTGATCGAATGTTTTTCCGCAGCGTGCCGTCCGGCTCCGGAGCGCCGTCGTCCGGGTGACATACCGGACGCGTCTCGGGCGCGGCGCGGCCCGTACGCATCAAACTCTCATCCTGCTGCCCCCATCCGCCTCGACAGGCCCAGCCGCCACACGACTTCGTCCCGCTCCGGCCCGTCCCCGGCCGGGCCCCGGGCCGCACGCCTTGAGAATTCGGCCCGTCGCGAGATCTGCCCGGAGGTCGCCATGAACATCCTGCTGCTCGCCGACGCGCTCAACAGCCTCACCCAGCGCGTCTACGCCGAGCTGCGCGACCACGGGCACACGGTGGCGGTGGAGCGGCTCCCCCGCCGGGGCGACGCCGCCGGGATCGTGGGCCGCCACTCCCCCGATCTGATCATCGCGCCGATGCTCACCACGGTCATCCCGCGTGAGGTGTGGTCCGCGTACCCCTGCCTGGTCGTCCGTCCGGGCCCGGTGGGCGACCGGGGGCCGTCCGCGCTGGACTGGGCGGTCCACGAGGGCGTACGGAAGTGGGCCGTCACCGTCTTCCAGGCCGAGGCCGAACTGGACGCCGGGGACGTGTGGGCCACCGTCCCGTGTGCCGTACCGGCGGTGGCCAAGAGCGATCTGTACCGCAACGAGATCGCCGACGCGGCGCTCGCCGCGGTGCTGCTCGCGGTGCGGCGCTTCACCGCGGGCACCTACCTCCCCGTGCGGCAGGGCGGGATCGACGGGGCGGAGGGGGTGCCGGTGCGGACGCGCCCGTACTTCCGGCAGGAGCTGCGGCGCGTCGACTGGGAGGCGGACTCCACCGAAACGGTCCTGCGCAAGCTGCGCGCCGCCGACTCCCGGCCGGGCGTGCTGGACACCTTGCTCGGTCGCGAGTGGTATCTCCACGGCGGCCACGCCGAGGACCGGCTGACGGGACCTCCGGGCGAGCTGCTGGCCACCCGGGCGGGGGCCGTCTGCCGGGCGACCGCCGACGGCGCGGTGTGGATCCCGCGGCTCCGCCGGCGGCGGCTGCCGGGGGAACCGGCCGCGGTCAAGCTGCCCGCGACCCTGGCGCTGGGCGACCTGCTGCCGCGGCTTCCGGAGGCGAAGGCCCCGCTGGACCTGAGCGGTCACCGCAGCACCTGGACCGACATCCGCTACAGCGAGGAAGGGCGGGCCGGTTTCCTGTGGTTCTCCTTCCCCGGTGGCGCGATGAGCACGACCCAGTGCCGCCGGCTGCTCGCCGCCTACCGCTACGCCCGTTCCCGCCCGGTGTCCGTGCTGGTCCTGTGCGGGGGCCGCGGCTTCTTCTCCCACGGGATCCACCTGAACGTCATCGAGGCCGCCGCCGACCCGGCCGAGGAGTCCTGGGCGAACGTCAACGCGCTCGACGACCTGGTCCAGGCCGTCCTCACCACCACCGACCGGCTGGTGGTCGCGGCACTGGGCGGCGACGCCTCCGCGGGCGGGGCGATGCTGGCCCTGGCCGCGGACGAGGTGTGGTGCAGGACCGGGGTGGTGCTCAACGCGCACTACCGGCTGATGGGCCTGCACGGCTCCGAGTTCTGGACGTACTCCCTGCCGCGCCGCGCCGGCGCCGAGATGACGGAGCGGCTCATGGAGGAGGCCGCGCCGTACAGCGCGGCCGCCGGGGCGCGCATCGGGCTGGTCGACCGGCTGGTCGACGCCGTGCCCGCGGAGTTCGGGGCGCGGGTCACCGACCTGGCCGTCGACCTGGCCTCCTCCCCCGGCCTCCGGCCCCGGATCACCGCGAAGGCGGCGGAGCGGGAACGCGACGAGGCCGAACGGCCGCTGGCCGCCTACCGGGAGGAGGAACTGGCCCTGACGCGCGCCGTCTTCTTCGACCGGACCGCGCCCTACCACGCCCGGCGGCGCGCCTTCGTCAGGAAGGAACCACTGGCCGGGACCGGTGCCGAGGAGAGCGTCACAGCAGGCCGGTGAGGGGCAGCTCGACGACGTCGGCGGCGGGACGGGAGAGGTAGAGGTCGGCGTGGTAATAGCCGTCGGCCTCCTTGCCCGCCGTGCCGAGCCCGTGCGCCGCCAGCGCCTCGAACGCGGCGTGCTGCTCGGCGGGATCGGCGAAGCGGCGCTGCCGGAAGGTGCGGGCGGACAGCTTCTCGGTGACCAGGCCCACCCGGCCGAGCAGTTCGGCGATGGGTTCGTACGGCACCGTCCGCAGCACGAAGGCGGCCACCCACGGCGGGCTGGACATGGCGGCGAGGAGCCTGGCGAAGGTCTGGGTGAAGACGTAGCCGATGCCACCGGTGACGGTGACGAGATCGGTTCCCGCCAGCACCTCGCGCAGGGCCGGACTGGGGTCGGCGGTCTCGAGGTTCTCCGCGAAGGCGTGGTCGAGGAGGCCGGTGGCGCGGGCGTACGCGACGGCCCGGGGTGCCGCGTCGATGCCCGTCACGGTCACGGGCGCGGGCCGGCGCCGGGTGGCGAAGAAGGCCCGGTCCTCGGTCAGCAGGTGCGGGACCGGGGCCCCGGCGGGGCGCGCGGTGTAGCGGGCGTAGAGGTCGTCGAGGGTGACCTGGTGGTTGAGCAGGGCGGCGTTGATGCCGTACGAGCAGCACACGTCCACCACCGCCGGTGGCGCGTGGCCGGCGCGGCGGGTCCGCAGCGTCTCCGTCAGTGTCCGGAAGACGACCTGGCCGTGGTGGGGGATCTGGTACGCGAGGGGGCCCAGGGTGGTGAAGTAGGCGCTGGGGTCCGGGCAGTCGTAGATTTCGCCGAAGTCGGCCTTGCCCCACTCCGGACTCGCAGTCGTGAAATCCGTCTCCGCTGTCATCGGTGACTCCCAGAGGTCGGTACCACGGGAAGGGTTCGGCAGTCATCCAGGATAGGGCGGCAACCGCAGGTCGCGCGCGGGTGCCGAGGTCCACTTCCGGGTGAACAGGAGGGCGCCGCCGGGGGCGTGGCGTCGCCTTTCAGGGCGTGCGGGGAGGCGTACTCGGGGGAGGCGGCGCGGCAGCGAAGGGCGCCGCTCCCCGGCGCGTTCCGGCCACGTGCCGCCGTGAGGCCGCCGTCGGCGTACGGACCGGTGGCGCACCCCCGGGGCCCGGGGAACGGCCGTTGCTCTTGACACTTCAGTGATTGTCATGGACATTCTCACCGCCTGGTCCGGACCAGCCCACCGCCGGTGCCGGACCCCGCGCTCCCGCCCCCCGCCGCATCCGTCCGGTCCCGGAGGAGCCCCATGAAGAGATACCGCACCTGTCTGGCCGCGGCCCTGCTGACCGCGTGCGCCGCGCTGGGGACCACCGTCTCCGCCGCCGCACACCCCACGGAC
Source organism: Streptomyces sp. NPDC051173 (assembly GCF_040689515.1). Lineage (NCBI taxonomy): Bacteria > Bacillati > Actinomycetota > Actinomycetes > Kitasatosporales > Streptomycetaceae > Streptomyces > Streptomyces sp. NPDC051173. The sequence continues at coordinate 14,752 of NZ_JBFBBD010000003.1, read as the reverse complement.
CGGGCCGCCTCCGGCGCGGCGGCGCGCACGCCGTCGCCCGACGCGCCGCACCGCGGGACCGTCACCCTCGCCCGCCGGCCCGCCGACTCCCCCGCCCCCGGCCGCGACCGGGCCGTACGCGCCTTCGCCGAGGGCCGCCGCGAACAGGCCGCCCAGCGGTCCCGGATATCCGGCCGGCGGCCGAAGGACGCCGATGTCACCCACAACTGGTGGGGCGTCTTCCCCCAACCGGGCACCCACGACGGCATCATGGCCACCCACAGCGTCGACCCGGCCTACCACGTGTCGGCCGCCGACAACTTCACCTACGCGCCCACGACCAAGGCGCAGAACTCCTGCATGGAGATGGTCACCGCCTACTGGAACTCCGGCGACGAGCTCTGGGCCTGGGACTGGTGCTCCAGCCCCGGCGGCCCCGCCAAGACGCTCGCCATCGACGCGAACTTCCTCGCGACGTACACCACCACGACGACCGGGCACCCCGCGTACACCGTGCAGATGGTCCAGGACGACCCGTCGAGCAACCAGTGGTCCGCGTACCTCTACAACTACCGCACATCCGGCTGGGACCTGCTCTACCGGCAGTCCGGCCGCGACCAGAGCGGCCTCGACCACGGCTGGGACATGTTCGAGATCTACGCGAGCACCGACCCCTCGACCGGCACCGGCTACTACTGCACCGAGGCCCGCGACACCGTCTTCGACAGCAGCACCGTGCAGTTGCGCAACGGCGGCGCCTGGAAACCCGCCCGCCCCGCGGACTCGCCGTGGACCGAGGACAACCCGCAGGGGCGCGACTTCCTCTGCCCGGCACTGCGCTTCCTCCAGGCGGGCGCGAACGACCACTGGACCGTACGCCAGTAGCCGCCGGTTTCAGGGGGTTTGAAGAGGCGCCAGGTGAAGTCGTGGGCATCGTGGCCCCGTTGAACGTGAACGGGCACCTCTCGTGACATCCCGTCAAAACTGCGTCCCGCGGCCACCAGTGGACCAACACGCATCGTTACCCCGCACCGGTCGCACTTACACGCAGCGTCACCGATGCGGGGGAGACATCCCGCGATAACCCCACTCACCCGCGGACGGTTCCCCGACAGTGGAACGCATGAGCTTGACGACCGCAGGAAAGACCCCCGGACCTGTCCGGTTCTATCTGGCGTGCGACCACCGCGGCTGCGACGCCCGCACCACCTTCGATCTCGTCATCTCCGACCCCGGCCCGTCACGCGACGACGACCTGTGGGGATACCTCCTCCACCACGCCCACACCGCGACCCCCCACATCAAGGAACTCGGCTGGGCCTACGTCCACGGCGACGGCTACTGGTGCCCCGAGTGCTCCGCCCCCGCTCACCATCCCCTGCCCGGCCCCGCAGCCTGAACCGCCCGGCGTCCACGGCGGCCGACGGCGGTGGACGTGCGATCCATGCGATCTAATAGCCACCACAAGGCGACGTCCCACCCCCGGAGGGGCCCGGCGGCTCCGGCCGGGGGTGGCGTCGTCCGGAGCCGCGGGCCACGAGGAGCAGCTCATGGACAGCACCGAACGTGAACAGGCAGGATCCCAGGCCCGGCAGCACGCCGCCCGGCTGACCGCGAAGGACATCCACGGCGTCGCCCTGACCTGGGTCGACAACGCGGGCATGACCCGCGTCAAGGCCGTACCCACCGCCCGTCTCGCCCACACCGCCCAGTGGGGCGTGGGCATGTCCCCCGTCTTCGACGTCTTCCTCTCCGACGACTCCACCGTCGACAGCGCCCACATCGGCGGCCCCGTCGGCGACCTGCGCCTGGTCCCCGACCTCGACCGCCTCACCGTCCTGGCCGCGCAGCCCGGCTGGGCCTGGGCGCCCGTCGACCGCTACGAGCAGGACGGCACTCCGTACGCCGCCTGCCAGCGGCAGTTCGCGCGACGGATGACCGCCCGCGCGGCCGAAGCGGGCTTCCGGCTGCTCATGGGCATCGAGACCGAATGGACCGTCACCGCCCGGGCCGACGACGGCGCGGTGCCGGACGCGGCCGAAGGCCCGGCCTACGGCATGACGCGCCTGGTCGGGCTCTCCGGCTATCTGCGCGACGTCCTCGAAGCCCTCGCCGCCCAGGACGTCGAGGTGCTCCAGATCCATCCGGAGTACACGACCGGCCAGTTCGAGGTCTCCGTCGCCCCCGCCGAGCCGGTGCGCACGGCGGACCTCACGGTCCTGGTCCGCGAGACCGTCCGCGCGGTCTCGCTCCACCACGGCCTCACCGCCTCCTTCGCACCCGCCACCGCGGCGGGCAGCGTCGGCAACGGCGCCCACCTCCACCTCAGCCTGTGGCAGGACGGCAGGAACCTCTGCCGCGGCGTGGACGGACCGCACGGCATGAGCCGCGCCTGCGAGGCGTTCCTCGCAGGCACCCTCGACGAACTGCCCGCCCTGCTGGCCATCGGCGCGCCGCTCCCCGCGAGCTATCTGCGGCTGCGGCCCCACCAGTGGGCGGGCCCGTACCAGTGCTGGGGCGTGGAGAACCGCGAGGCCGCCCTCCGCTTCGTCCCCGGCCCGCCGCTCAGCCCCGACGCCGCCAACGCCGAGCTCAAGTGCTTCGACGCCGCCGCCAACCCCTATCTCCTCGTCGGTGCCGTCATCGCCGCCGGACTCCAGGGCCTGGACCGCGGCCTCACCCTCCCGCCTCCCGTCGACGGCAACCCCGCCGGCACCGGCACCACCCGCCTGCCCGACTCGCTCACCGCCGCGATCGAGCGCTTCGCCGGCTCGGAACTCCTCCGTACGGCACTGGGCGAGCCCCTCTTCGCGTCCCTCCTCGCCGTCCGGCGGGGCGAGGCGGCCCTGGCCCACGACCGGTCCCCGCAGGCGCTCGCCGCCGCGCTCCGGCACCGCTACTGAAGCGCCGGGGAGAGGCCGATGACCACCCACGAAGAACCGATGGCCCCACCGGTCGCCTTAGTGGACCAGCACTGTCACGGAGTGGCCCGGTCCCCGCTCACCGCCGGGCAGTTCACCGCCTACCTCACGGAGTCCCACGCCCCCGCGGCGCCCGGGACCACCTTCTTCGACACCCAGCTCGGCTTCGCGCTGCGCCGCTGGTGCCCGCCGCTGCTCGGCCTGCCCGCGCACTGCCCACCCGCCGACTACCTCGCCCGGCGCGCCGAACTCGGCCACGAGCGAACCCTCCGGCTGCTGCTGGGCGCGACCGGCATCACCGACCACCTGGTGGACACCGGCCTGTCCGCCGGGCTGACCACCTTGGACGAGCTGGCGACCGCCGCCGGAGCACGGGCCCACGAGATCGCCCGCCTGGAGACCCTCGCCGAGCACACCGCCGACACCACGGGCGGCTGCCGGGAATTCCTCGGCGCGCTGCACACCGCGGTGCAGGAGGCCGCCCGGACCGCCGTCGCGTTCAAATCGGTCGTCGCCTACCGCCACGGACTGGACTTCGACCCCGCCCGGCCGACCCCGGCGGAGGTGCGCCGGGCCACGGACCGCTGGCTGACCGCCCGCCGGCCCGGGGAGCGGCTGCGCGATCCGGTCCTGCTGCGCCACCTGCTGTGGACCGCCGCCGACGCCGCGCTCCCGCTCCAGCTCCACACCGGGTTCGGCGACCCCGACCTGCGCCTGCACCGCGGTGACCCACTGCTGCTCACCGACTTCGTCCAGGCCGTCGCGCCCACGGGGTGCCCGCTGGTGCTGCTGCACACCTATCCGTACCACCGCGGCGCCGCGTATCTCGCCCACGCCTTCCCCCACGTGTACACCGACATCGGCCTCACGATCCCGCACACGGGGGTCCGCGCCGAGGCGGTCCTGGCGGAGACGCTCGAACTCGCGCCGTTCGGCAAGCTGTTGTTCTCCACCGACGCGTACGGGCTGCCCGAGCTCTACGTCACCGCCACCCGCCTCTTCACCCGGGCCCTGGGCCGGCTGCTCGACGGCTGGGTGCGCGAGGGCGCCTGGTCGGCCGGTGACGCCCGGCGGGTCACGGGGATGATCACGGCCGGGAACGCGCGGCGGGTCTATCGCCTCGACCCGGAGATCGCGTGACACCGAGCCGGCGTTCCATGAAGATGGCGTCATGTCCCGACCCACTCACCTCACGCACATCCCCGCCCCCGACGGTGTCGCACCCGCCACGGGCTACACCCATGTGGTCTCCGGCACCGGGCGCTTCGTCGCGGTCTCGGGCCAGGTCGCCCTCGACGAGCGGGGCGAGCTCGTCGGCGCGGGCGACGCCGGCGCACAGGCCCGGCAGGTCTTCGAGAACCTGCGGCGCTGCCTCGCCGCGGCGGGGGCGACCTTCGACGACGTCGTGAAGCTCACCTACTTCGTCACCGACATCGCCCACATGCCCGCGATCCGCACCGCACGCGACGAGTTCATCGGCACCGGCCGCCTTCCGGCCAGCTCCGCGGTGCAGGTGGTGGCGCTGTTCCGGCCCGAACTGCTGCTGGAGGTCGAGGCGTTCGCGATCGTCGGGGATCAGCGCTCCTGACATCGTAAGGTGACACGCCTCACTCCAGGCACTCTTGGCGAAACCCCTCTCCTGGGGCGCACGATGACGTAATGCAGACAGGCATAGCGCTTCCCCAGTACGGAACCCATGCCCAGGCCGGTCGCATCGCGGCGTTCGCGAGGGACGCCGAAGCGGCCGGCTTCGACTCGCTGTGGGTCAGCGACCGGTCCCTGACACCCGTCGAGCCCAGCGACGTCTACCCGGTGACGGGCTTCACCCCGGAGAACCCCTACCCCCGCGAATACACCACCTTCCTCGACCCGCTCACCGTGCTGACCGCCGCCGCGACCGCGACCACGCGGGTGCGGCTGGGCACCAGCACGCTCAACGCGACGTGGTACCCACCGCTGTTGCTCGCCCGCACCCTCACCTCTCTCGACCAGCTCAGCGCGGGCCGCCTCGACGTGGGCCTGGGCCTGGGCTGGCTGCGCGACGAAGCGACGGCGGTGAACACGGACTTCACCAAGCGGGGCGCGCGCCTCGACGAGATCCTCGACATCCTCCACGGGATCTGGACCGAGAACCCCTTCGAACACGAGGGACCCAACTGGCGCATCCCCCGCGCCCACGTCGACCTGCGACCGGTGCAACGCCCCCACCCGCCCGTCCTGCTCGGCGGATTCTCACCCGCCGCGATGCGCCGGATCGGCCGCCGGGCCGACGGCTGGGCCGGCGTCACCATGCCTCCCGACCAGCGGGCCGCCCTGTGGGACGTAGCCCGGCGCGCAGCGGAGGACGCCGGCCGCGACCCGGCCGCACTCCGGCGGGAGATCCGCTACTTCCCGGAACCGGGCTCCACACCGGAAAACATCGCCAAGGCACTGACCGTGATCGCCGGCACCGGGGCGGACGGCTGCTTCTTCGACCTCCAGCGATCGGTGAAGAACCCTGCCGAGGCACTCGACTTGGGCATCGCGGCTCTGACCCGGTTCCGGGCGGGCTGAAGATTGCTGTTGCGGGGTGGGCGGGCCGTCGGCCCAGGCCTCGGCAGGCCGTTCAGCGTGTGCGTGGTCATGCGGAGCTGCTTCCGTCGGTCAGGGAGCGGTGGCGGACCGAGATCAGCCAGTTCTCCACGCGGGTGGTGTCGGGGTGTTCCGGGAGCGGGCTCTCTGCCAGGGCCCGGTCCAGACGTGCGGACAGTTCGGCGCGCCAGGCGCGGACCTCGTCCCAGGGCACTTCGCCACGGCGTACGGCCAGCAGGCGTTCGCGGTACGGGCCGGCGTCGATACGCATCGTGCCGCTCTCCAGCAGCGAAGCGCCGCTGAGCATCAGGCGGAGCATGTGCATCACGTGCTTCCAGCGCGGCTCGCCCTCGCGTGCCCGGCGGTTCTCCGCCTTGGCGAACTGGGCACTGGCATACCGCGCGAATGTGACATGCGCCCTGCGGGAGAGAAACGCCGGAGCCAGTTCCCGCAGTTCGTCGCCGAGCGCGGAGCACTCTTCGACGAGCGGGCTGTGCAGGACTTCGAGAATGTTGGGGTTGGCCAGGAGCGCGAGCTCGCAGAACCGCTCCACTTCCCAGCTGAATTGCTCGGGCAGCGGGCCTTCCACATGAGTGGGCGGTTTGGCCATGCGCCAGAAGTCGGTGGTCGGAGCGACGTAGACGCCACGGCGATCCACATCCGAGGCAGCCGTGGACAGCCCGAACGCACGCGATCCGACGACCACGGACAGGATCGCGTGCCGCTCGACCAAGTGCTGTGCTTCTGGCATGCGGCCCATTTTCATAAAACCGGCGACATTGGCCAAATGGTTTGCGGCCACCCCTCCCGGAGCGACAGGCACCCAGTCCCCTGGCCTCGCGGCGGCTGCCATATAAAGGGACGCATGGCACTGAATTGGAAGCTGGTCATCGACAGCACGAACGCGGCCGCCCTCGCGGACTTCTGGGCGGCGGCCCTGGAGTACGAGGTGGAGGACCCCAGCGCTGTCATCGAGCAGCTGCTGGCCGCCGGTCACCTCGACGAGGAGGCGGTCGTCGAGCACCGCGGCCGCAAGAACTTCCGCGGCTACGCCGCGATCCGCCACCCCGAGGACCCGTTCGACGGGACCAGCGGCGTCGGCCGCGGCCGACGGCTGCTCTTCCAGGACGTACCCGAGGGCAAAGCGGGCAAGAACCGTCTGCATCTCGACGTCCACAGCGAGCCCGGCGGTCTCGACGAGCTCGCCACCCGCCTCGAAGCCCTGGGTGCGACCCGCGTCCGCGAGGTCGACAAGGGCCCTGCCGGGCACTGGTGGATCATGCGGGACCCGGAGGGCAACGAATTCTGCGCGGCGTAGATCAGGCCGCGGCCTGCCCGGCGTGAGGGCCTGCGCCAGGGCCTCACGTACGGCGCGGTGCCCGTGGCGCTCCTGACGGCGACGGTACAGGCGTTCAGCAGGTCCGGCGCGGTGCACAACGAGCGGGCCCCAGCAGCAGAGCGCCGAGGCCGACGACCCGGTAGCCATGGGCCTGGATCGCGTCGATGATCCGCGGCAGCGCCTCCGCGTCGAGCGACGTGTGCTGCCCTTCGGCCACATCGGCGCCGACATGCATCTGGACGATCGCCCCCGGTGTCAGAGCGGCCACCACCCGGTCGACGACCCGCTGGACCGTCATTCCGCCGGCGTCACCCTTGTATCCCTGCGTGTCGACGGTGAACTCGACATCGGCGAAGCCGAGCGCGTTGACATCCGCGATCCCACGCGGGGTCGTCGCGCTGTAGGGGAAGCGGAAGAACGGCAGGGGCTCCTTCCCGGTCGCCTCGCGGATCGCGTGGTCCGCCCGGAACACCTGCTGCGCGACCCGCGCGGGGCTGAGGTCGTCGAAGTAGGGGTGGTCGTACGAGTGGTTGCCGATGCCGTGCTCCGCCGCCATCGCCCGTGCGGCCGCGGGCTGTTGCTCGGCGAACTGGCCGGTCAGGAAGAACATGGCCGGCACATGACGTTCGCGCAGCACCTTCAGGGCTGTGTCCACACCGGCGTCGTCCCACGCCGCGTTGAAGGTGAGGGCGACCTCGCGACGCGTGGTGCGCGCCCTCCGGTTCTCGGAACCGGAGAGGCTGTCGACCGTACGGGCCTCCGGCCGCGCGCTCATCGGCGTGCTCGCGGCCACTGTCGTCACGGGTCGTTGCTGCCCACCCACGAGGAGGGCCAGAGCGGTCAGGACGGTCAGGACGGTCAGGGAACCCGAAGCCACGGAAGTCAGTCGCATGCCCGGTCCAACGCGCGGGCCACTGCCGTGACACGGCCGCACATACGCCCTGTCCGCCCCGCCGCCGACTCGTCACGGTCAGGTGGTCTGCGCCTGTTCGTAGAGGGTTTTGATGTCGTCACCGAAGTACGGGCCGAACATCGTGTTGGGCAGGAAGGTGTAGCCGAAGCTGTTCACCGATGCCTGGAGCCCGGCGCCGGTGGCCTCGTCGAAGCTCGCGAACCACGGTCCGCCGCTGGATCCACCGGTCATGTTGCAGGACAGCCCGTGGTCCTTGGTGAGGAGGAAGTCCTTGGACGACGTCCCGCTGCAGTAGATGAGCTTGGTCCCGTCGTACGGGGCGGCCGCGGGGAAGCCGAAGGCGTAGAGGGACTGGTTGTAGGCGCCGTTGAACTGGAGGCCCTGGGCGCCGACGGCCTGGGTGAGGGTCTGGCCGTTCAGCGGGGCGACGACGGCGGCGCCGACGTCGTAGTTCATGTCCTCGCTGGCGACCCACTGGGGAGTGGACATCGTCTTGGACGCGGTCCAGGTGCCGTAGGGCGCCTGCCCGTCGTGGTAGCCGGGGACGAAGGTCCAGTTGGTGTGCCAGGCGCCCTGGTACTTGACGCAGTGTCCGGCGGTCAGGACGGTGCTGCCGTTCTTGCTGGTGACGGCGTCGCCGGAGCAGGAAGCGGTGCGGCCCTGGAAGGTGAAGAAGACCCGGCCGGTGGTCTTCAGCACGGCGCCGTCGCCGGTCCACGCCCCGCCGGCCTGCGGGAACCCCTTGGTGCGGGGGGCGGGGGCGGTGGGCGCGACGGTGGCGGGTGCGCTGCGGGACACCTGCCGCGCGAGGGTCCCGGGGGCGACGCCCGGCAGGTCGAGCGGAGTGGCCGTGCGCATCCTCTCGGGGGTCCAGAAGTCACGGACCTTCTGCTGCTCCGCGGCCGTGGCGGTGAGGGTGCGCGCCGTAGCGCTGCGGGCCGTTGCCGGGGCGGCGTGGGCGGCGGCGGTCGGGAGACCGGTGGCGAGCAGGGCACCGGTGGCCAGCAGGACTCCGGCGGTGGTGCGGTGGGGACGTCTCACGCGTACTCCTTCTGCCCTGGCCGCACGAGGGTTCGCGCGGGCGGTGGGGGCCGGACCGCGTGGGCCGCGGTCCGGGCAGACGAGCGGTGCGGATACGAGGTGCGTGAGGGAGGGTCCCACGGAAGCCTTGAATTGTCAGGAGCGCATCAAGAAGCGGCCGGATGCCGACCTCGGGAACCGGCCGACGGCCCCGCGCGCCGGACACACCGGAGATCCCGGCCCGCCCGGCGCTCCTTACGTCAGCTGCCCAGGGCCACACACATCGCGGACGGGCCCGGGAAGTCCTCGGGCAGAGCGTCCATCAGCAGGACGTCCACACTCTGCCCGAGCCAGTACCCGGACCTCCGCATGCGTCCGGCGAGACGGAAGCCGGCCTTCGCGAAGGCGGCGATCCCCGCCCGGTTCGGCTCGAGGACCCTGAGCCAGGCCGTGCTCAGCGCACCCAGGTGGAAACCCCAGTCGAGCGTGAGGCGGGTCGCCTCCTCGGCGAAGCGTTTGCCGCGCTGGGCGGGGGCGAGGACGATCGTGAACTCGGCCGCCCGCAGTCGCGGATCGACGCGCAGCGCGGTGATCCCGACGGGCTGTTTGTCCTTCAGGCGCACGATCTCGAACGTCGGGTGGTCCTGGTCGCCGAGCTGGCCTTCCCAGACCTCCTCACAGACCTCCCACGGTTGTGGGAAGCGGTTGCCGCGACCGAGGATGGTCGACGGGTCGTTCTCCCAGAAGTGGTATTCGGTCAGCGTCTCCTGACGGGGGATGCCGAGGGCGAGCCGTTCTCCGGTGAGGAGGAGATGCGGGCTGCTCATGTTGCTTCCTTCCACGCCGGACGCGACGGAGCGTCCGGCGTAATCGGGGACGTGGCGCGACGCTTCCGAGGTTCCGCCCACCGGGCGCCTCTTCCGTGTCGGCCGTCCCAGCCTGAAGGCCGGGCGCAGGCGGGACCCGATGTCCGCGGGACGACCACCCACACGTGTAGTGACGTGGAGGGGAAGGCTCCAGGACCGCCGTCCGGCCGACGCCGACGGTCCCCCGCATGAGGGATGTTCATCACTGTACGTATCGGAAATACTTCACACTGTAAGCAGTCGGGGTCACCGTCCTGCCGGGCGCCTTCCCTGGCCACCCGTTGACGGCACGGACGACAGGAGAGGCCGGTGACCGATCCGACCGAGCGGCGGCGCAGACGGCCGGCCCTGCGCAGAGCGATTCCCCGGGCCGTGCTCGCCGTGGTCGCGCTGGCCTGCGGGCTCGCCCTCGCGGCGCCGACGGCGCCACGGCAGCCCACCGCGGCCCAGGGCGGCGCCACGGCCGCCGCCCCCGCGCACACCGGGCCCGCCGGCTTCGATCCGTACCGCGGTCACGTCCGGCCGCGCGCGGGCAAGCGCCGCTCGCAGAACGGCTACAACTGGAGTGGTTACGTGGCCGGGGGCCAGCCCTTCGCGACGGCCTCGGCCACCTGGACCGTGCCGGACATCTCCTGTTCCTCGGCGAGCGACTCCGTCGCGGAGTGGGTGGGTCTCGACGGCTGGAGCAATGACACAGTCGAGCAGACCGGCGTCCAGGAGAGCTGCGAGACCGGCACCCCGACCTTCGACGACTGGTACGAGTTCTACCCCGAGCCCCCGGTGTACCTCCACGACCGCCTGAAACCCGGCGACGTCATCCACGCCACGGTGCACCACGTCTCCGGCATGTCCTACGAACTGACCCTGAACGACGAGACCCAGAACTGGACGAGGACGAAGAAGATCGACAACTGGACCGCGGCCGGCAACAGCGCGGAAGTGATCGTCGAGTCCAACCACCGGCTGTTCCCGAGGTTCCGCCAGATCGACTTCACCAAGGCCAGGTTCAACGGGGCGGCGCCCGGAGCGGTCGGCGCGACCAGCTTGTGGGCCAGCAGCAGAGGCCGGCAGCAGAACGAGGTGAGCGAGCTGGACGGACCCGGCCTCGACAGCTTCTCGGTCGCGTACCTCTCGGAATAGCCCTCCACCTTCGAGTGGTCATTCGGCCATTTATCAGTAATTCACCCGGGACGTACGGCATCGTGCGGTCGATCACCACGACTCGTACGTTCCGGGAGACCCATGACCTCCGAGACCGCTGAGACCCCCGAGAGACCTCACGAACAGTTAAAGTTCCGCTCGCGCACCCTGGCCGCCTTCAACAGGCGGCCTCTCACCGCCCAGGCGATGAGCAAACGCCTTCCCCAACTGGTGCGGAAGGCCCTGTCCCTGGCCTGGCGGGTGGACCGGCGCGCGGTGGTCGCACTGCTGGCCTGCCAGATCCTGTCCGGCGCGGCCGAGGCGTTCGGGCTGCTGGCCACCACGAAGACGATCACGGCGCTCATCGCCTCGGGCCGGATCTCCGGACGGCTGATGGACGCCCTGCCGTCCCTCGTCGCGCTGGCGAGCGCGGCCGGGCTGCGCGCGCTCCTCGGCATCGCCGTCAGCAACATCTCCAGTCGCCTCTCCCCGCGGATCGCCCGCGAGGCGGAGATGCAGATGCTCGACGCGGCGATCAACGCCGAGCTCGTGGCCTATGACAGCCCGGGGTTCAACGACAAGCGCGAGGCGGCGGACCGGGGCGCCGAGGTGGCCCGGGATCTGCTCACCGAGTCGCAGGACCTCATCGCCTGCATCGCGTCCCTGGTGGCCGCCGCCGGTGTGGTGACGCTGCTGCACCCGGTGCTGCTGCCGCTGCTCGTCCTGGCCACGCTGCCGCAGGGGATCGCCGGGGTGAAGGGGGCGCGCGTCCACTATCTGACCTCCCGCGCCCTGAGCGCCGACCGCCGGGTGCTGGGGCTGATGCGCTGGAACGTCACCGACCGGGATCACGCCGACCAGCTCCGCTCCTGCACCATGACCCCCTTCCTCCTCGGCCGCTACCGAGCCATCGGCGACCGCATCGACAGCGCCACCGACCGTGCCGTGCACCAGGGCGCGCGGTACGCACTGGCGGGCGCCGTGGCCGGAGGGGTCGCTTCCGGGATGGTGTGGGCGGCGCTCGCCCTGCTGCTGGAGTCGGGACACATGACGGTCGCCTCGGCGGGCACGGCCGTCTTCGCCCTGCGCACGGTCGGCTCGTCGCTGCGGGGCATGGTCGGCTACGGCACCCGGCTCTTCCGGACGGGGCTGTATCTGGACGACTGGGCGGAGTTCATCGAGGAGGCGGGCGGGCACCGGATGCGGCGCGGCTCGCGGGTCCCGGAAGCACCGCTGAGCGTCAAGGCGGAGGCGCTCACCTACTGCTACCCCGGCTCGGAGCGGCCGGCGCTGGAGAAGGTCACCCTGGAGGTGCGCCGCGGCGAGGTGCTGGCCCTGGTGGGCGAGAACGGCTCCGGGAAGACCACGCTCAGCAAGCTTCTGACGGGGCTTTATCTCCCCACCGACGGCAGTGTGACGTGGGACGGCAGGGAGACCTCCGAGCTGGATCCGCAGGCGATGTGGCAGCAGACCGCCGTCGTGCCCCAGGACTTCGCGCGCTGGCCCCTGTCCGCCCGGGAGAACATCACGCTCGGACAGCCGCGCGGCGCCGACGACGAGGCCGTGCTCCGGGCCGCCGGGCACGCGGGGGCGGACGAGGTCGTCCACGGGCTGCGCAGTGGACTCGACACCCTGCTGGCGCGGGAGTGGTACGGCGGGGTCGACCTGTCCGGCGGGCAGTGGCAGCGCGTCGCCATCGCCCGCGCCTTCTACCGGCGGGCCGGACTGCTCGTCATGGACGAGCCCACCAGCGCCCTCGACGCGCGGGCGGAACACCGCATCTTCGCCGGGCTGCGGACGATCGCCGAGGACCGGGCCGTCGTCCTCGTCACGCACCGGCTGGCGAACGTGGCCGTCGCCGACCGCATCGTCGTCCTCGACCGCGGACAGATCATCCAGCAGGGCACGTTCGGCGAGCTCGTGGGCCGCCCCGGGCTCTTCCGCGAGCTGTGGGAGCTCCAGAACGACCGGGGTGTCAGGAGTGCCGAGGGGGTGGAGCGAGCGGAGCGGTGACGTACGGCGCGACCCACGCGGCCCGTTCGGCGCAGTCCGACGAGGTCTGACGGTGCGACACATGTCAGCCTGGAAGGGACATAAGCGACAGGTGCACCTGACACTCAGCCAGGGGGACGCGTGGGTAACCGATCCGGGAGACACACCGCCGGCTTCCTCGAGCGGCAGCGGCGGAGCGTCGCTCCACAGCACGGCGGGGGCGCCGGTGGTGGCGCCCGCCGCGACAGAGCCGCACGCCGGCACGCCGACCGGCTGCGGCGCCGGGCCGCCCGGACCTCGCACGGCCTGATGCGGGGCGGCGCCACCCTGCTGGTGTGCACGGGCATGGTGTGGCTGCCCGCCGCGGGCGAGCGGGCCCTGGCCGACGGCGTCGGCGACGAGGGCATCAAGGCCACGTCACCGTTCTGGGTCGAGCCTTCGGGTCCCGCCGCGCGACAGGTGCGGCTGTGGAGGGAGCGCGGCCGGGAACAGGACGCCGCTGTCCTGGAGCGCATCGCGGAACGGCCGACGGCCGTGTGGCTGACCGACCAGGACCCCAAGGCCCAGGCCGAGCAGGTCACCCGGCAGGCGGAACGCGCGGGGCGCATCCCGGTGCTGGTCGCCTACGACATCCCCCACCGGGACTGCGGTCAGTATTCCTCCGGTGGCGCCGCCGACGCGGCCCACTACCGCGCGTGGGCGACTCGCGCGGCGGCGGGGATCGGCACCCGGCAGGCATGGATCGTCCTCGAACCCGACGCCCTCGCCCAATGGGCCTCCGGCTGTGTGCCGGGTCCGGCCGCCGCCGAACGGCTGACGCTGCTGGCCGAGGCCGTACGGATCTTCAAGGCACAGCCCGGGGTCTCGGTCTACCTCGACGCAGGCAACCCCGGCTGGATCGCGGACGAGAAGCACCTGGCCGACGCGCTCCGGCGGGCCGGGGTCGCCCGCGCCGACGGATTCGCGCTGAACGTCTCCAACTTCCACACCACACCGGTGACTCGCGCCTACGGTGACCGGCTGTCCGCACTGTTGGGCGGTGCGCACTACGTCGTGGACACCAGCCGCAACGGCAACGGCCCACTGCCCGAGCACAAGGACCCCAAGGCTCCTGCCGGTCCGTCGCCGACACCTCCGCCCCCGCCCTCGGCGCCTCCCGCTCGAGGCCAAGCGGTCAGGAACGGCGTCGAGCCCGAGGAGGACGACGGCGTGTTCATGGCCGACGGCTGGGTCCGGAGCGTCATCAAACGTGCGGCGGGGAGAGCCGGGGACGAGCCGTGGTGCAACCCTCCCGGTCGCGCGCTGGGCACCGCGCCCACGACGGCGACCGGCAGCCCCCTCATCGACGCCTTCCTCTGGATCAAGCGCCCCGGCGAGTCGGACGGCTCGTGCAGGGGTGCCCCGCCGGCCGGACACTGGTGGGCCGATTACGCGCTCCAGCTCGCGGGCACGACGCCGACGGGCCACTGAGGGATTTCCCGTACGAGGCTCCGGCCCCGCACTTGATCGCTCGCGATGCCGTCGCGGCCGCTGCGGGCGGGTACCCCTTGAAACGCCGGACGGGCTTGAGAACACCGCACGTTGACCATCACGTGCGGCACCGGCCTCACCGACCGCAGTGACCTCCCGTCGCCACTGGAGTTCCTCGACCGCTACGGCGGGTTCGTCGAAGGTGTGCTGCTCACCGCCGACGGACACGGCGTCCCCGGCGACGACATCGCCTGGTGCGTGGTGATCTACCACCCGATGGGGATGCCGCTGGGCCGGATCGCGATCCCTGCGTCCCGGCGCCGCGCCACCTGGCGACGGCAGGTCAACAACCTCATTGCCGGGATCGCACTCAGCTGCTGGCACGAAACCACCGCCCTTCCGGCCCGGCTCACTGGAAAACCCCGCATCGGCGCGGCCAACACTGACTCGGGTGCCCTGCATGTCATCGACATCGACGCCACCTCGCCTCACCGTGGCCACGCCGATGGCGAGGAGAACGGCGCCGCCGTCCGGCCGCACC